>JAERMN010000190.1 GCA_016844625.1 Deltaproteobacteria bacterium | reverse complement strand
GGCTTCGCGAATCGACTGTGTCGAGACGCCGGTGTTTTGCACGCTGAATAGGTTGGGAATGACATCGCCATTGCTCGTGATGCCCTTAAACGGCTCGGCAGCGGCAGCCAGTGATTTTTCCACGTAGTTCGGCGGACCGCCCTTAGTGAAGAGTGGTCGACTGGAACCACGTTGGTTGCAGGTTTCTGACAGGCCGCGAGTGCGGGGATCGCTGCTCATGGGATTGCTCCTCCTGTTAATCGGGTTGCTAGCAACGAATAGAGAAACTAATTTTCACACTTATGAGTCCGGGTATCATTTCCTTAAGAACCTCCAGACGCTTGCCGTCCAACTCGAGGTCAATATCGGTAACTCCCGTGATGTTGCCGCCAGGACGGGCAAAACTTTGGATTAACCCCAGTCCTATGGGATCAGCCGCGCCGGAAAAGACAATCGGGATGTTTTTAGTTGCCACCTGGGCTGCCTTGGCCGATGCGGGGTTTACGGTGAATAGAACGTCCACGCCCTGCTGCACGAGGTCCCGCGCCGCCGCGGGAAGAGCGGCTACGTCCCCCTGGTTGAATCGGACGCCGAGCACAAAATCTTTATTCTCCCGGTGGCCGAGCTTCTCCAGACCGTCGCGCAAACCGACCACGCCTGGCGTCGGTCCCCAAGAATCAGTAAGCACCCCAATCTTTATAGGCGTTGCACGCTCAGCCGCGCGTGAGTCAGCGATCAAGAGTCCGCAGATGAACGCGAGTATGAGAAATATAAAGCGACGCACCATTTCTTTCCTCACCCTCAACATCTCCGTTTCAATTTTTTCCTAGAGGAGATTGTGTCTTAATGTCATTCTGAGGCGAAGCCGAAGAAACTGCTTTCTGTTACGGCATCGGGAAAAGCAGATCCTTCGCTATCGCTCAGGATGACATCCGTAGAACTGTGTGTATTGCGACACAGTCGCGAAGCGGAGAATATCTTAATTCGCTCTGCGGAAACAGTTCTAGGCATCGAGTATATTTTGCCCATATTCCTCAAGCGCCCCAGGCTCGGGGCAGTAGGGCAGGCAGTCGGCGCAGCCGGTGCATTCGCTTTCGATTACTTCGTACATGTGATGGATGTCTTGCATCTTGGGATGGACGGCGCGTTCGGGGCAGACTTCGCGGCACAGACCGCAGGCGATGCAGAGGGTTTCGACGATCCGGACTTTCATTGCAATTGGCTCTGGTCAAAAATCTCCCCTGGCCCCTCTTTTTCAAAGAGGGGTAAAGCCTGCTCATCGGATATTTCCCCCTTTGAAAAAGGGGGATCAAGGGGGATTTTCTTCGCGAACGGGGAATTCAACTGCACAAGGACCTCGATTCTATTGCGACCCGCCCAAAGCGCGGCTTGGCTCCGGCGCCCACGGGCGCAGGAGAAAATCGAAAACTTCCTCGATCGGTTTCTGATCTTCCGGCGTGAGCGCGTAGGCGTCGATCTGGTACTTGCCTTCCATGAAGTGCATCAATTCTTCCGCCGACTGACTATGCAACTGGTGGCGAATCAGATCGTCGTCGATGACGCTGAGTGTCGAGGCGATGCCGAGGCACGCCATTGACTCGTTGTAATAGTGCTGGCCGGCGCGGGCGAGCGGATGAATATGCGGGAACATCGCGGTCATGCCGAAGTAGGAAAGCTTGGGCTGCATGTTGGCGCGGGGGTCATCCATCAATTCTTCTTCGCGCTTGATGAAGCCGCCGCGCAATAGGACATCGGCGTGCAGTTGGCCATGTTTTACCTCGTCCCAGATTTGCCGCGCGCGCATGCGTTGGAGGTCGATATATTTCGGCTGATCGTTGATCGGCACGGAAAGAATCTGCGTCGACATTTGTTTGAGCGACATGAACGGCCCTTCGGCGGCGTAGCCGCCGCGGGCGCGCGCCGCTTTGTATTCGTCGCTGCCGGAAGCGAGATCTTTTTCCGCGGACTGGACCGCTTGGTTGACCAGTTTATCCCACAGCGGCAGACAGCGTTCCGTCTGGCGCAAACGAAACTCAACGCCGGGGCCGGTGAAGCCGGTGGGATAAACCCATTTGTCTAAGAAGTCGGCGAGGATTCGATGCATGTTATTCTCCGCTCAAGTTGTTCAAAACGTTCAAGCCGTTCAAATCGTTTCGGACGTTCAAGGGAAGCGCGGCCAGCGGCGGTTTTCCGTCCAGACTTCCGGGGGCGGCGGCACCATTGAGCGACCTGTGTCGGCTTCGACGATGGACCCTTCCGCTGGGCAATACATCAAACAAACAGTGCAGCCCGGATAGGTGCAGCGCTCGTCGATCTCCAACAGATGCTGCGAGGTCGGCGAGACGACCACCGCGTTGATCTCGATCTCGCGGCAGACAACGTAGCACATGCGGCACTCGGTGCATTTCTGATGGTCGATTCTTAATCTTGGTGTTGCCATCTTTGTTCTTACGATTTGAACAATTGGAACTTTTGGAACGATTTGAACCAACGCATGGGTTCCAGTCGTTCCAATCGTTCAAGCCGTTCAAAACGTTCCAATCGTTTCGGGCTCACAGTCGGTGAACTGGTAAACCTTGAACCCTGGATCAGCAGCATCATTTAATCGATATCCGCCTGTACCGTGACTTCGCCGGCTTTTTCTTCCTCCAAACCCAAGACGAAGCGGGCGGTCTCTTCGAGAAAGAAAAGATAATCGCGCCGGGTTTCGGCGCATAACCGCCTGGCCAATTCGGCGTCGACTTCCTTGGTTACGAATTTTTCCACCTGAAAGCGGCCCATGAGCACATGGCTGCGAGTCTCGGCGAGCTGGCTGTGAAACAGCGCGTGCATGGCTTCGTCGGGCAATAGGGCGGCGAACTTTTCCGTCCAGGCGAGCTCGATCACTTTCGGCCCGAGATTGTGCGCGGCGATGCGGATGTTCTGCGGATAGTTGGCCAGTGCCCGCAAGCAGAAGATGTAAGAGCCGGTGCGCGTCGCGGTGCCGAATTGGGCGTAGGGATGCGCGAAGAGTTTTTTCTGCGTCGGCGCCCAACCGCGGCGCAATATCTCATCGCAAAGCTGCATTTCTTGAGTCGATTCGTCGTGGGTTTGTTTGCCGAACAGATAGGCGACGGCGGGCGGATATTCGTTCAAGTTAATTCCCTGGGCCCAACCGCCGTAGACGTAATACATGATGCGCTTGAGCGTCCACAGCCGCGCCAGTAGTCGAAAGCTGCGGTCATCGGTGAATCGACCCGCGCGCGCCGCGGCGAGCACCGCGTCCATCGGTGTCGCCGCGGCGTCGGCTTCGCTTTGCTTGAGCAGTTGCTCGGCGAGTGCCGCGCCGGGCTTGTCGGAGATCGAGTTCATCGCTGTTTTTGCACTAGAGAAAATGTCCAGAGTCTAATCCCGCTGTTCCCGATCCGGGCTCTTCCCCCTTGACGGGGGAAGATTAAGATGGGGGCGATGCGGCTTTTTACTGCAAGTCGTTGTCGCACCCCTATCCTATCCTTTCCCCGTCGCGGGGGAAGGAATCGGATTCGGATTCCGCAGTGTAAATTAATTGTTTCAGCTCGCTGCCAACAACCGTTCGTGCCCCTTCTTCGAGATCGGCGCCAATTCATTTGTGATCAACGTCCAGCTCTCGCCGTTGTCTTCACTGCAATACACTTCGCCGCCGGTGGTGCCGCCGAAGATCGCGCAGTTGCCGTTGGCTTCTTCGAGGCAGAGGGCGCCGAACTCATGCTTCAAGCTCGCGGGCAACCCGCCGGCGAGCCGCTGCCAGTTCTTGCCACCGTCTTTGCTGCGATAAAGTTTTCCTTCGGCGCGCGCGGCCGGCCCGGCCTTGCGCCAGGTTACGGGATTATGCTCGGCGGCGGCGACGAACATGGTGTCGGGGTTTTTCGGATTCCAGGTAAAGCCGTCGGGATAAACATCCGCTGCCCAGTCGGCCGCGGTCCAGCGTTCCCAACTGCCACCGCCGTTATACGTGACATAGAGGCCGGCGCCGCCGGTGACGTAAATTCTTTGCGGATCACGCGGATCGATCAAACAGCGGTGCACGTCGTAGAAGTGTTCCACCGGGCGATTTTTGTCCTTGTATAAACCGACGGTGTTGAGCTCGCGCCAGCTTTTGCCCAGGTCGGTGCTTTTTAGAAACGCGCCTTGTTCGACACAGGCATAGAGCGTGTGCGAGTCGCACGGATCGAAGGTGATAAATTTCGTATGCGCGACATGCGGCGGCGCGGGAAACGACCATTGGGAAGTAGTCGGCACTTCGCGCAGCGATGGAATTTCACTCCAATGCATTCCTAAGTCTTCGCTGACGAACAAATGCGCGGGCTGGGTGCCGGCATAGACGCGGACTTTGCCGTCGACGACATGGGAGGCCAGACTGTAGACATCGTGAATCGTCATGCCGTTGTCGCGCCGCTCCCAGGTTTTGCCGCCGTCGGCGCTGGCGTGAATCGAACCGAAGAACGCGCCGGCGAACATCGTGCCGCTGGTCGCCTCGAAGATGATCGAGCTGATGTGTTGCCCGCGCAGCGCGCGCTCGGCTTCGCGCCATTGGCCGTTCATTCGTTCGAAGAGAACTACGCCGTCTTGGGTGCCGACCCAAAGTTGATTCGACCGTTCACTTGCTGAATAGACATTGGTTCCGCCATGAGATAGTCCGATCGCCATGATTCACCTCCGGTCAATTGAATTCGCGAGCGGGGTTTGAACCCCACTCGCGACCAAAGGGGATGCTCGCCCCCTTTGGAAACCCCATTTAGTTGTGCCCGCCTCAAGAGGCGGGGTTTACATTGAATTGATAGCCGTCATCGAGCAACTACCTGCCGATATGCGCACTGTATCAACCGAGCTTCCACGCCGTCAATGGTCCGCCGAAATGGATTTTGATTACGGATTCGACCTGGGTGAGCGTGCCTGGCCATGGCGCTTGCGGCAAATTGAATATTTCACGTTGACCACGCTGCTTGTAGCGTGATCGACGGTAAATCACGCGGTAAGCAGCTTGGCGATTTTTCTTGCGTCATCGAGCTTTTCTAAGTCGAGCAACGTATCTTCCAAACGCTCGACACGAAAACGCGACAGGACGCGGGAAGCCAGCAAACGGAATTTTTTAAGCGCCTCGTCGCGGGTCATGGGATGTTTGTCGCTGCCCTTGGCGTGGAGCACTTTTTCGCTGTAGCTTCGACCGTCCTGCAGCTCGACCTCCAGGCTTACTCCATGACGGCCTTCGTCACCGAGCGCTTCGAAGTCAGGGTCTTCAAGGACTTCTATCTTTCTTGTTGTTTTCAGTACCGCTTCGCTGCGAATCGACTTTTCGGTAATCTGATCGACGAAAAACTCGCGATCGTGCAACAGAACGGCGACGCAGAACGGCAGATTCATCTGCGCCGTAGTCATGCTCTTCGGCTCGTAGGGCCAACCGACGTGGAGCTTGGTGGCGCGGGTGGTGCGAATGCGCATCTTGACCACGTTCTCGGCGCGCACCTCCGGGTGTTCGCGGAGAATTTTCTTGAGCGCATCGATGGACGTGTGATTGCTGCCACAGCAGGGATAGGGTTTGCAGCCGACGTTGAGCGTCTCGAAGCGCTCTCCCAAATCCTGTGTCAGGTGCGACAGATTGGGATTGTCGCAGAAGGTCGAGCAGAAGCCGCCGTAGGGCGCCTCTAAAATATCCTCTATGCCGGTAAATCCTTTAGCCGCGAGCAGAGCGCCATAGACGCCGGCCTGAGCGGAGCGGCCGGGGTGCATCCGCTTCACCATCGAGGCGTATTGGGCAGCCATGAGCCCCGCGGCTTGAGTGCCGGCGATGCCCAACGCATGGAGCGTTTTGACAGGATTTAACCGGAGCATATTAGCCGCGGCTGCTCCGGCGGCGAATGTGCCGGAGGTGGCGCTGGGGTGAAATCCTCGGCGCAGTTGAGAGGCCCCGCCCGTCATGCCAACGCGGCAGCCGACTTCATAGCCCGCGATGACGGCGGTGAGAAATCGCTTGCCGTCAACTTGACCGACACGACGGACGAGAGCGTCCGCGGCTGGGATCGCTTCCGCGCCGGGGTGAATGACGCCAACGCGGTGCAGGTCATCCATCTCGAAGCTGTGAATCAGCGTGCCGTTGGCCAGGGGCGCGCTGGTGCTCGGCACCTCTGCGCCATCGCCCCAGATGAGCGCGCCTTTGCCTTTTCCCATCTCCTTGGTGAACGAAGTGATGATCTTTCCCCACGGCAGCGTCGAGCCGAAAAGCGCGCAGCCAAAAGCATCGATGAGGCAGAGCTTGGCGTGCGAGATCACCTCCTGGGGGATGTTTTTATAAGTGAGCCCCGAGACGTATTCAGCCAGAGTCTGAGTCGGAGGGTTGGCTGCGGCAAATTCTTTTATCTGCGCTTTTGACATAAATTCTCCTTGACGGCTGTGAACTTCTGTGACTTTGATCGCTCCTGGCAGCGAG
>JAERMN010000189.1 GCA_016844625.1 Deltaproteobacteria bacterium | reverse complement strand
TTTTTTCGTTGACAGCGCGAAATCACTTTCGTAAACTAATTTCCAGCAGGGAAAGGAGGTGGTCCAGACATGATTGATCAATGTACTGACTGTGAGGTGGCTGAGACTTAGGCTCTAGGCGGACTTCTTGAAGGGGTTCGGGCCTAGAGCCTGGTAAACCCCCTCAGACCACCTAGTGGGCCCGCTTCAGCGGTCGCGTAAGCCGCCGATTGAAGCGGGCCTTCTTTTTTCCAGCAGTTCGAGAGCGACAACGGCGGCCTTTCTAGCTTGGCTATCGGCGCTCCGAGTAGCTTCCCGCAACGCGATCAAAAACTCTTCCGACGGCGATCCGATATTCGCCAACGTCACAGCCGCGGCGCTGCGAACTTTGATATCCGCGTCGATCAAATAGCTTTGTAGTAAGGCATCGCGCACGCGATCGGTGTCGTCGGTTCGATTCCTCAAGCTCGTCGCCGCGGCAACTCTTACCGTCGTGTCGGAGTCTGACAATGAGTGCAGAAGAGCTTGCAAACTTGCGGCGTCATTCAAGGCTAAATCGCGCAAGCCGTATATCGCCATGCGTTTCTGATTTGCCGTTCCACTTTGGCAAAGATCGATCAGCAGACCGATGATCGCGCTCTCACTCTTGGCGATGCGAACTAGCAGCAGAACGATGGCCCAGCGGATATCCGGCTCGCGATGATCCAAGGTGTCGAGCAAGTTTCGAATCGTCGCGCCGGATGGCTGGGGGAGATGACCCAAAATGTAGGCGACCGGCCAATAGTTTCGATGGCCGAGTTCATTGAGCCGCCGATCGAGAGCGGTTCTAGCCTGTGCGGACTCCCTGGCAAGTCCGATAAGTTGGTCAACGGCGGCGCGAATGGTGGGTTTGTCGGGATGATCTAAGTCGGCGATGAGCGCACCAAGCTGGTCGGTTTCCATTGCTAGACCGAATTTTTCACGGTGCGGCCGCGATCGAGGTGCAACCCTTCCGGAACGAAGGCAAAGCAGTTCTGCCTTGAAGTTGCGAGCGGGGCGAGTTGCTCTTGAGATCAGCAGTGAAAAGATCAAACATGGTGCCGAGCGCCTAACCCGAAATGAAACACTCGCGCGGGTGCCTCCGTTCGACGTTTTAGTTATTTGGGGTCACACCTCGATGGATACGCTGTTATGCGTTATCCCGGTAGGCAAGATCGAGGCAAGCTAAAATGTAACTCAAATCTCAAGAAACTGCGGACAGTCGGTTAGATTGCGATTGCCTTTCGCAGTGACGACCACGACATCTTCGAGTCGGACGCCGCCGACGCCGAGATAATAAAGTCCGGGCTCGACGGTGACAACATGGCCGGTGCGTAAGATCGCGTCGATGGGCGCGATGCGCGGTGGTTCGTGAATGTCCAACCCCAGGCCGTGGCCGGTGCCGTGAAAGAAGCCTTGCATGCGGCCATTGATTCTTCCGGTCGGAAAACCGCGCGCGGCGAACATGTTGAGAATATTTTGATGAACTTCTTTGCCGTTGACGCCGTCGCGAATTTGCCGGTAGCCGATCTGCTGGCCGGCTTGCACGGTGGCGTAAATGTCTTTGAGCTTTTCCGAGGCACGGCCGCGCACCACCGTGCGGCTCAGATCGCCGAAGTAGCCGTTATGCTGCGAGCGCGGAAAGATGTCGAAAATGATCGAGGTGTTGGCTTTAATCGGCCCGCTGCCTTCATGGTGCGGATCGACGCACTGATTGCCCGAAGAAATAATCGTGTGGCTCGGCAACCAACCCTGCGCCATGATCGTCGTGTTGACCGCGGTCTTGAGCATTTCCGAAGTTAAGCGCGTGCCATTAAGATACAGGTAGCCGTCGCGTTTGGTCGTGGTGCGCTTGAGCGCGCGGATGCCGGCTTCAAGGCCGAGGCGCGCGATTTTTAATGATTCGGTGATCTGCTTTACTTCCGTGTGATTTTTGGTTTCGCGCCGTGCCCAGAACGGATCGCGCTTGATCTGCACGCTGTAGCCTTTGGCTCGCAGCTGGTCTGCGAGCAAAGCGGAAAAGTTCGCCGGCACGATTAGCGAACGGATGCCGCGTTCGCGAAACAGCAAGTCCAAGATATCGATCGCGCCCACCGGCGTCTTGCCGAGTTTGCGCAGCTTGCGCTGGTACAGTGAAAGCGACAGCACCCGATCGGCTTTAGCTTGTTTCTTAGCGCGGTCGACTTCCAAATCGCTCATCACGACATAGCTGATTTTTTTGTGCTGAAAGTAAATGAACGGATCGGGCACGAAGAACCCCGTGGCGTAGAGCATGTTCGCGTCGCCTTCGCTGGCGGCATAAAGCAGGATCGCTTGGGTCGGTTTGAGCTCGGGTTCGCGCGGCTCGAGGTTTTTTTGACGGTTTGGTTTTGTTTCGAACATTCCAGCGGCTTCACTCGTAGGAAAAATGAGTCTAGGCCTCGAAGAGTGTTCACGCTAACAATTTCACTGCTGAACTGCAAGGTGATTTACGTCGAGAATTGGCCAAATTCGGTTGACAGAGGAGTGACTTTTGTTATGATGCCGCAACCTTCTCGCGGCGCAGTCGCGACTTCGTCTCCAAGGAAGTTTTCTTCATGACGACAAAAAATCTCGACAAGTTGAGCGAACTCAATGAAAAAGCTGAAGCCGGCGGCGGCGCTGAACGCGCCCGACGACAGCATGAACAAGGAAAACTGCTCGCCCGCGAGCGCCTCGACATTCTTCTCGACAGCGGCAGTTTCGTCGAGCTCGACCGCTTGCGCACGCATCGCAGCACTGATTTTGGGCTGGACAAGCAAAAGTTCATCGGCGATGCGGTGGTGACCGGCTACGGCGCTATCGATGGCCGTTTGGTTTACGTCTATTCGCAGGATTTTACCGTCTTCGGCGGCAGCCTAAGCCGCGTGGTGGCGGATAAGATCTGTAAAGTAATGGACATGGCAATGAAAAATGGCGCGCCGTTGATCGGTATCAACGACTCCGGCGGCGCGCGCATTCAAGAAGGCGTCGATAGTTTGGCCGGCTACGGCGATATTTTCCTACGCAACGTGATGGCGTCGGGCGTGGTGCCGCAGATCACGGCGATCATGGGGCCGTGCGCCGGCGGCGCGGTCTATTCGCCGGCGATCACCGACTTCATCTTCATGATCAAGACCAATAGCTACATGTTCATCACCGGCCCCGACGTGATCAAGACCGTGACTCACGAGGACGTCACGAAGGAAGCGCTCGGCGGCGCGGAGACTCACAGCGCCAAGAGCGGCGTGTCGCATTTTACCGCCAACACGGAAAAAGATTGCCTGCTGATGATTCGCGAGCTGATCGGTTTTTTGCCGAGTAACAATCAAGAAGATCCGCCGTTTCATCCGACCAGCGACGATCCGCTCCGGCGCGACAAACGTTTGAAAGATCTTATTCCCGATAATCCGCACCGGCCCTACGACATGAAGGAACTCATCGGCGCGGTGGTCGATGAAGGTTACTTCTACGAAGTGCAGCACCAATTTGCCCCCAATATTCTCGTCGGCTTCGCGCGTCTCGGCGGCCGCTCCGTCGGCATCGTCGCCAATCAACCGGCGAGCCTGGCCGGTTGTCTCGACATCAACGCCTCGGTGAAAGCGGCGCGCTTCATTCGCTTCTGCGACTGCTTCAATATTCCGATCGTGACGTTTGTCGACGTGCCGGGCTTTCTTCCCGGCACCGAGCAGGAATATCACGGCATCATTCGCCACGGCGCGAAACTGCTTTACGCCTATGCCGAAGCGACGGTTCCCAAGGTGACCATCGTGACCCGCAAAGCCTACGGCGGCGGCTATATCGTGATGTCGAGCAAACATTTGCGCGGCGACGTCAATCTGGCTTACCCCACCGGCGAGATCGCGGTGATGGGACCGGAAGGCGCGATCAATATCGTCTTTCGCGAGGCGCTGCAGAAGGCCGCCGATCCGGCCCAGGCGCGCGACGAGATGGTCGGCAATTATCGCGAAACTTTCGCCAATCCGTTCAAAGCGGCGGAGTCGGGCTACATCGACGCGGTGATTTATCCCGAAGACACCCGGCCGACGTTGATCCGCGCCTTAGAGATGCTCAAGAACAAGCAAGATCACAATCCACCGAAGAAGCATGGCAATATTCCACTTTAAAGATGGCAACAGGCAACAGGCATTAGGCAATCGTCGAAAACTATCTGACAGTTGCTGTTTTACTGGTGCCTGGTGCCTGGTACCTGGGGCCTTCTTGCATGTTTAAACGCATTCTGATCGCCAATCGCGGCGAGATCGCCGTGCGCATCGCGCGCGCCTGCCGGGATCTCGACATCGAATCCGTGGCGGTTTATTCCGAGGCGGACCGCGAATCTCTCCATGTCAAATATTGCGACTACGCTCATCCGATCGGCCCGGCGCCGTCGGCGCAAAGCTATTTAGTCATCGATAGAATTATTGACGTATGCAAAAAAAGCGGCGCCGAAGCAGTTCATCCAGGCTACGGATTCCTAGCCGAGAGCGCCGCCTTCGCGCAGCGCTGCAAAGACGAAGGCATCGTCTTTATTGGACCGTCACCGGAAGTCATCGATCAGATGGGCGACAAAGTCAAAGCGCGCCAGATCATGAAAGCGGCCGGCGTGCCGGTGGTGCCGGGTTCCGATGGCATTTTAACTTCCGAACAAGAAGTTTTAGAAACCATGGAGTCGATCGGCTATCCCTGCATGCTCAAGGCGGTAGCCGGCGGCGGCGGCAAGGGATTGCGTCTTGTACGATCGCGGCGCGAAGTGTCTTCCGCCTATCGCGCGGTCGGTTCGGAGGCGTCATCTTCGTTCGGCGACCCGCGTATGTACGTGGAAAAATTCATCGAGAAGCCGCGCCATGTGGAGATGCAAATCCTCGCCGACAAATATGGCCGGGTGATTCATCTCTATGACCGCGAGTGTTCGATCCAGCGGCGCCATCAAAAAGTGATCGAAGAATCGCCGGCGCCGGGATTGGAAGACCGCACGCGCCGGCGCATCGGAAGAATCGCCATCCAAGGCGCGCGCGCGGTGGGGTACGTCGGTGCGGGCACGTTGGAGTTTCTGCTTGACGCAGAGCAGAATTTTTATTTCCTCGAAATGAACACGCGCCTGCAGGTCGAGCACGCGGTGACCGAACGGGTGGTCGGCATCGATCTGGTGAAAGCGCAGATCGAAATCGCGGCGGGCGGCTATTTGCCATGGCGCCAGCGCCATATTACTCAGACGGGCCACGCCATTGAGTGCCGCATTTACGCCGAAGACCCGGAGCGCGATTTCATGCCTTGCCCTGGCAAGATTGAGGGATTGCGTTTGCCGGAAGGATTGGGACTGCGCAATGACAACGGCGTTTACGAAGGCGCCGAGGTGTCGATCTACTACGATCCGATGATCGCCAAGCTGATTACGTGGGGTGAGAATCGCATCGAGGCGATTCTGCGCATGCGCCGGGCGCTGCGCGAGTATCAGGTGCGTGGCATCAAAACCAATATTTCGTTTCACCAGTGGATACTGCGCCACCCGCGCTTCATGTCCGGCAACATCAATACCGGATTTATCGATGAAGAGTACCGCGGCTTCAACAACGAAGAAGTCTTGCCGCACAAAGAGATCGCCTTGGCGTCGGCGGCGATTGCCGCATTGCTCAGCGAGCATGAGCGAACGTTGGGTTTATTGGCCAAAGGCGCGGCAGAACCGTCAAAGTGGCGCGAGCAGGGTAAGCGCAGCGCGCTGCGTCGCGGCGGCACCGGCGGCTGGCGCCGAAGATAAAGACTGGATATGGCATTTGTCGGCAAGTTGGGCGAGCAGAGCTACACGGTTGAAATCGAAGAGACCGGCAAGTCGGTTTATCGCGTGTCGGTAGACGGCAATGAGTTCATCGTCGACGGCAAAAAAACCGGTCGCACCAATTATTCGCTGATCGTCGACAACCGTTCCTTCGAGATCGAAGTGGACAACACCGACGACGAGTATCGCGTGCTGGTCGACGGGCGCAGTTACCATATCAACCTGGTCGACGAGCGGCGCATAAGGGTCGGCGGCAACCAGGCGGGCACGCAGCTGCAAGGGCGGCAAAACGTTTCCGTGCCGATGCCGGGCAAGGTCATTGCCGTGCTGGTTGCCGCGGGCGATCAGGTGGAAAAGGGCCAAGGTCTGGTGATCGTCGAAGCGATGAAGATGGAAAACGAGGTGCACAGCCCGATTGCCGGCGAGATCAAAGAGATCAAAGTTAAGGCCGGCGAGACCGTCGAAGGTGGCGCCGTGCTGGTGATCGTCATAGCAGCGCCTCATGATTCCGAAGAAAGTTTTTTTTACCAAAGGGGTGGGCGTCCACAAGGAAAAGTTGGCGTCTTTCGAATTGGCGTTACGACAGGCCGGTTTGGCTTACTGTAATCTGGTCTTGGTGTCGAGTATTTATCCGCCATTTTGCAAGCGGCTCTCCAAGGAAGAAGGCGTCAAGATGCTCCGTCCCGGCGAGATTGTGTTTTGCGTCTACGACCGCGAAAGCACCAACGAACCGAATCGCCTGGTAGCCGCTTCAGTCGGCGTCGCCATCCCCGCCGACCAAGAGCAGTATGGCTATCTGTCCGAGCATCACTCTTTTGGCGAGACCGAAGAAAAGGCCGGCGAGTACGCTGAAGACCTCGCGGCCAGCATGCTGGCGACGACGCTGGGCATCGAGTTCGATCCAGATACGGCTTGGGACGAACGGGAAAATCTCTTCAAGATGTCCGGTAAAATCGTTCGCACCTCGAACATCACCCAATCGGCCATCGGCAACAAAGAAGGGCTTTGGACCACCGTTTTTGCCGCCTGCGCTTTTGTTAACGAAGACAACGAATCGAAATAGATCGCCGATCGATGAGTCAGGGCCGGCCGTTTGGCGACAAACTGGCCGGCTTTTTTTATTTCACTGCCTTTTCTAGCCGATTCATTCTAAAGCGCGCCGCATAGGCGACGGCGATGCTGATCAAGTAAAGCAAGCTGAGCGGGATCATGAAAAGGACCTGGGAAATGAAATCCGGCGGGGTTAACACCGCGGCGAAGAGCGCGATGACGATGATCGCGTAGCGGTAATGACGCAAGAGAAAATGGTGGTCGATCAAACCGACACGGGCGAGAAAGAAACTGAGCACCGGCAACTCGAACATGATGCCGAAGGCTAACGTCAAGCGCGATACCAGCGACAGATAATCACCCACCTGGAGCAGCGGCTGAATGTTGATGGCTTCGTAACGTTGCAGCAAGAAATTCAGTCCATGCTGAATGACGATTCCATAGCAAAAGGCTACGCCGCCGATGAAAAAGAACGAGCCGAACAGCACGAAACTCCGGCTGTAGCGCTTCTCATGTTGGTAGAGTCCCGGCGCGACGAATTGCCAGGCCTGCCAGAGCAAAACCGGCGAAGCGACGATCACCGCGGCGATGAAAGATATCTTCATCTTGGTAAAAAATGCCTCGGTGACCGCGGTGCCGATCAAGGTGAGGCCGCGGATACTCAAACGGCGCAGTGGCGCCGCCAAAAGCGCGAATATATCATCGACGAACGCATAGCAGGCGAAGAAAGCGACGGCGACGGCGAGAACGCTTTTGACTAATCGGTTGCGCAGCTCAGCCAGATGGGAGGTAAAGGGCATCTGGACATCGGCAGTTTGCCCGCTACCTTGATCGTTATTCACTTTTTCTCTGGGGCAGGCTCAGGATTGGCGGCGCCCGATTCAACGGGTTTTTCCAGTGACGGATCGTCGCTCAGATTGGCTTGCGTCTTAGCATCCTCGACCTCATGTTCTATCTTCCGAAACTCATCTTTGAGTTCGTCGGTGGCGCGGCGAAACTCCGACAGGCCTTTGCCCAATGCTTTAGCGAGTTCGGGTAATTTCTTTGGCCCAAGGACGATCAGCGCGAGTCCCAAGATTAGAAGCAATTCCGGCATGCCGATACCAAACATGAAATCAAATTAAGCGATTTCACCGGCCTTGGCAAGTTTGCACGTTTGCTTTGCCGGGCCTCCACTTAAATGCTAGGTTCTCTGCATGGCCAAAACCGCTGTGGTCGTCGACAAAGAATATCTCAAACATGAGCCGGGCGAATCGCACCCGGAGCGTCCGGAGCGGGTGAAAGTGCTGCTCGATTTAGCCGACGAACTCGACCGCGGCAAGTTCCAACTGCTCGCGCCTAAGCCGGCGAACCGCGTCGACATCGAAGCGACCCATGGACAAAAATACGTCCGGCTGATCGAGGCGACGGCGGCGCATGATGCATACGCACTCGACGGCGACACCATCACTTGCCGCGACTCTTTCGCCGTCAGCGTCTTAGCCGTCGGTGGTTTTCTCAATTTGATCGATGCGATTGCCGCCAAGGAAATCGCCAACGGCTTCGCCCTGGTTCGGCCGCCGGGCCATCACGCGCTGCGCCATCGGGCGATGGGCTTTTGTCTGTTCAACACCATGGCGATCGGCGCCGAATATGTGAAACGCATCCATGGCGCCAAGCAAGTCATGATCATGGATTGGGATGTGCACCATGGCAACGGCACCCAGGATGCGTTTTACGACGACCCGTCGGTGCTGTTCATCTCGACCCATCAGTTTCCCTATTATCCCGGCAGCGGCGCGGTCAACGAAACCGGCGCCGGCGCCGGCGAAGGTTTCACGATTAATATTCCGCTCCCCGCTGGTTGCGCGGATACTGAGTACCTCGAAGTGTTTCAAGAAATCGTCGTTCCAGCCGCCGAGCGCTTCGAACCTGATTGGATTTTAGTTTCCGCCGGTTTCGATCCGCACCGGCGCGACCCCCTCGGTGGCATGGACGTGACGGAAAAGGGTTTTGGCGCGATGGCGAACCGCTTGCTCGCATTGGCGGATCGATTCTCGGACGCGCGAATCGCGTTTCTACTCGAAGGCGGTTACGATCTGGCGGCGCTGCGTAGCTCCGTGGCGGTGGTTTTGAATGCCATGCAAGCGCGCAATGAGAGCGCCGATCAATTTTTCAAAAGAGCTGAAAGCCGCATCGAACCGCTCCTCCGCCGCATCGACCAAGTGCATGAAAAGTATCGACTTTCCTAAATCCTATTGACGCTCTCCAAGGACTCATTATATCTTACGTTACTATTTCACGACGGGTTGGTGACGAAACGCGCATATGAGTGAACAACGCAGAGTGGTTGTGACGGGGCTGGGTGT
>JAERMN010000188.1 GCA_016844625.1 Deltaproteobacteria bacterium | reverse complement strand
GGGTATTAACCCCGCAGGCGACCAAAGGGGATGCTCGCCCCCTTTGGATTCCCCATTTGCTGGTGCCCGCAGCAAGCTGCGGGGAATATTAGATTTAGTACGGATAATATGCCGCGTTGAATTTCTCGTCTTCACCACGAAGAGCCTAGCGCGGCGGGCGCGGAGTAAAGAGTTCTTGATCAAGAAATACTCCGAACCCTGCGAACTCTGTGCCTCTGCGGTGAATAATACCTGCTGCTTTGATTGCAGCCTTGCCGCGCTACGCTCTTCGTGGTGCACGCTTCCTGACAACACTAACCTCGCAAGAGTCGGACATCTCCTCTTTGCATTTGGCCGCCGTCGGCAGTAAATATTCGTCTACGGCAAGATAGCATCGGAGGCAACAATGTTACCTGATATTCCACGAGACAGGCAGCTCGGCATCCTGCGCAAGATGCTGATGATTCGGCGCGCCGAAGAACATTGCATCCGCTTTAACGAAGAACACACCGGGCTGATCCGCGGCCACTTTCACGTCTACATCGGCCAGGAAGCCACCGGCGTGTCGGTGTGCGATTGGTTGAACCAAGACGACTACGTCTTCACGACGCACCGAAATCACGGCCACGTGATCGCCAAAGGCGGCGAGCCGAAAAAAGTTTTGGCTGAGATCATCGGCCGCGCCACCGGCTACTGCCAAGGGCGCGCCGGAACGTTTCACGTCGCCGCGCCGGAAGTCGGCATCCTCCACACTTCGGCCATCGTCGGCGGCTGTCTCGCTCTCGCCGGCGGCACCGCCTACGCCGCGCAGATGCAAGAGCGCAAGGCGATCACCGTGGTCTTCTTCGGCGACGGAGCGATGGAAGAAGGCGTGTTCTACGAGACTCTTAACATCGCCAAGCTCTGGCAATTGCCGATGATCTTCTGGATGGAAAATAATTATCGCCGCACCGGCCGCGGCGCCGGCCACGCTGCGACCGAGCTGACCAACGTGCCCAAGGCGTTGAACGTCGAGACCGCGGTCATCGACGGCATCGATGTCGGAATAGTACATGAGACGGCGAAAGAAATTGTCCGCCGCGTGCGCGCCGGCCAAGGGCCGTTGTTCGTCGAAGCGCGCACGCATCTGTGGCCGGGCAATGCGTTCGCCATGCCGAAACTGGTCGGCGGCAGCACCGATATCGCCTGGGCGTGGAACCCGAGCGCCGCGCCGGAAAAAGTCCGCGACTGGCATAAGGACAGCGATCCGATCTTGAACTACGTTCGCGAGCTCGAAAGCGCCGGCGTAAGCCGCGGCGAAATAGAAAAACTTGACGCGCTCGTGAGCAGCGAGATTGACGCAGCCGCGCGCTTCGCTCTGGAAAGTCCGCTGCCGGAAGCCAAAGCCGCGCTCACCTACGCTTTCGCGGCAAAAGGAAACTGAGCCATGCCAACCGAAATGACCTATGGAGAAGCGTTAATCGCCGCCATCGACGAAGTGATGGAGCAAGACCGGCGCATCGTTCTTTTCAACCCGAGCTTCATCGGCATGGAAGCCGGCCAGGACAAGCTCGCCGCGCTCAGAAAAAAATACGCAGCTCGAATAAAATTTCCGCCCATCGCGGAAATTGGTTTCTGCGGCATCGCCACCGGCGCGGCGATGGCCGGCCTGCGGCCTGTCGTCGACATCAGCACCGCGACGTTTTCCTACGAAGCGATTGCCCAGATCGTCAATGAATCAGCGATCGCCTATTCAAATTCCGGCGGCCAAACCAACGTGCCGGTGGTTTTTTATTTGAAGTTCGGCATCCGCGGCGGCGGTGGCGTGCAACACTCCGGCAGCCCGCAATCCTGGTACTGGAACACGCCCGGCCTGCAAATCGTTATGCCGTCGACACCCGCCGACGCCAAGGGACTCATGCGCACTGTCTTGCTCAAGAGCGAAGACCCGACGATGTTCTTCGGCCATGATCGGCTGTTGGACAATCGCGGCAGCGTTCCTGACGGCGCTTATGAAATCCCGCTCGGCAAAGCCGATGTAAAACGCGAAGGAAAAGATTTGACGATCATCGCCACGTCGATCCAAGTGCCGCGCGCATTAGCTGCCGCGGAAATACTTTCAAAGGACGGCGTCTCCGCCGAAGTCATCGACCCGCGCACGCTACAACCGTTGGACAAGCCAGCGCTACTCGCCTCGGTCAAGAAAACCGGCCGCGTGCTGATCACCGACGAGAGCCACGACAACTGCGGCGTCGCCGCCGGCCTCGCGGCGATCATCGCCGACGAAGGCTTCACGAGCCTGCGCGCGCCGATCAAGCGCGTATCTATCCCGCCGGTGCCCGTGCCCTATTCGGTGCCGCTGGAAGACTACGTCACGCCGATGGCGGAGCGCATCGTCGAGGTAGCACGAGCGTTAGTAAAATAAGACACGGATCATTCACCACGAAGGACACAGAGCGGCTGAGCCGCAACCAAAGAAGAGAGTCGGATCGGATAATTAACCGCAAAGAGCGCAAAGGGCGCAAAAACATTCCGGGAGGAATTCCGATTGTAGTAGCGTATCACGATACGCCCTGGGGTGGTGGAGTGCGATCGTCCAGTCACAAAGTTTGCGCAGGCGCCGCAAATTCTCAACGATAGTAGTACGAAGAGCACGAAGTTTGGAGTTTCAATCATCCGAGCCCTTCGTGTCCTTCGTGATCTTCGTGGTGAGGTCGGAATTTCTCATCGAGCGCAATCGCGCTGACAGCACGAAATGATTGGCTCGCAGACTGACAGCGAACGCCATCCGCGGTCCTACCGGTTCAAATATTTTTTCATCAGCCCGTTGATATAACCTTGAATCGTCGGCGACACGACCAGTAGCTGGCGCAACAGCGGATCTGCTTCGGCCGCTAAAAGCATTTGCGCATCTTCACCGCTGACCTTTTTCAGTTCCGCCTTAAACTCCGCGTCATCCTTCATTCGCGCAAAGCCGTCGCGCAGTTGCCGCAATAGGTTCGCCGGCGTCTTTGGCGCCGCATGTAGCGGCCGCCCCACGCTATCGGTGCCGGCGAATAGGGTATACGCCTGCCAGGGTACGCCGCTGGGCCGTTGCTCTTTGGCTAAATCCTCAAACACCGGCACATCGGGGAACTCGCTGCGCCTTTGGAACGAGCCGTTCGCGCTGAGCATGCCCTGCTGAACAAACGGACTGAAGCCCTGGCCGGTGAGCTTCTGCAGAGTCGGCAGAGTCGCCGTCGGATAGATGTCGGTTTCGTTTCGTTCAAAGGCGAGGAGAATCTCGCCGCCGCCGGGATAACCTTGCACCCAACGGACATTCCATTTGAGAAACTCCGCGCCCCAGAGAAAGATCGCGTTCCAGCTTTCGTCGCCTGAGCGAACGCCGACTTTGAGCGGCTCGCCTGGGCCGGTCAGACGCTCGAGGCTCTTTTTGCGGATGAGCGCCACCGAAGTGCCGCGCCGCACGCTGCCGATCACCGGCCACTGGGTAAGATCATGCTTGGCTTCTTTAACACCCATGGCCTGCTGATTGATACTCGTCGTGCTGGTGTAGTGCAGCGTCAAGCCGTCGGGTTTGGCGAACAGTTCAAACCAATTACTCGCAACGGTTCCGCCCGCCCCAGGCATATTCTGCACGATCATCGTCGGATGACCCGGGATATAAAGCCCGAAGAAACGCGCCAGCATGCGCGCCTCGGCGTCCACTCCCCCGCCGCCGGGAAAGCCGGCGATGATGCGAATGGTCTTGCCCTTGAAATACGCTTCCTGAGCAGACGATCGGTGTATCTCCGCGAAGAAAAACGTCCACAGGACGAAAACCATCAGAAAACTGACTTTGATCTGCATCGATAAGCCTTCCTTGGAATCCTTGCTCTGCGCCGCTTCGATGCCGTCAGGCGTCGACATCCGGCGATACATTGGCGTCCCTACGCTCCGGTTCCACGTCATCCTTTTAATGAGTTGAACTGCGGCTTGTCAACAAACCCGCGAAAACTTTCTTTCTCTTCCACGGAACAATTCCAATTGACAGAAATTTTGCGTTTCCATAGACTCCGCCTGATTCCTATAAACGCAGCCACTTCGCGGTCGGGGTATTAACCCCGACGCTTATTAAAATATTGCAAAGGGGATGCTCGCCCCCTTTGGAAACCCCATTTAACGGTTCCACGCTGATATCAGCGTGGTCACTAACGAATCAGCGAGCGAAGCGCCCGGAAGGAGAGCGGATGAGAATGGCCAGCAATTCAATTTTGCCAACTGGCAAAGTGCGCGATGGAATATTATTCACAGCGCTTTTATTGGTCGGCTTTTTCTGGAGCGGAACCGCCGCGGCGCAAAAAGTTCGCATCGCCATGCCGGCCAAGAGCATGACCTTTCTTAACTTCTACGTCGGTGAAAAGTTCGGCATTTACAAATCCGAAGGGTTTGAGGTTTCCTTGGAAGTCATCAAACCCGATGTCGGCATTGCCGGCATGGTCGCCGGCGAGATCGACTACACCGCGGCCATCGGCTCGGCGATGCGCGCCGCCGCCACCGGCGTGCAGATCAAAGCTGCCATGTTCACCATGGACCGAGTGATCGTCTACATGTATGCCAAGCCGTCGATCAAGTCGATCGAAGAACTGAAGGGCGGCAAGACCGTAGCGACGACCGGCTTAGTTGCGACGCCAACCTATGCGGCCAAAGTCATGGCGCGCGCCCATGGGCTAAATCCCGACAAGGATCTAACATTCATTGCCACGGGCGATGTAGCCAATTCTCTTGCAGCGTTGCAGGGCGGAGTGGCGGACGTGGCAATGCTTTCCGTTCCCTTTAACTTCAAGGCGGAGGAATTAGGATTTCGCAATCTCGGTAGCGCCGTAGATTATCTCCAGACGCCCTTTGCCGGACTCGGCGTAACCGATGCCAAGATGAAGAGCCACCCCGCGCAGGTCAAGCGCATGATTCGCGCGACGCTCAAGGGAGTCGAATTCACCAGGGACTCAGCGAACCAGGAAAAGGTGGTAGGTTTATTGATGGACGAGTTCAAACTCGACCGCAAGACCGCCGCGCTCTCCCTCATCGATATCATCAAGGCCTTGAGCAAAGATGGCACGACCTCGGAAAGCGCCGTGAAGATAGAGATCAAGGAAATCCGCGAACAAGCGAAGATCAAAGCGGAGGTGCCGGTGAGCCAGGTCGTCGACTACAAGCTGCTCGAAGAAGTTCTGGCGGAAACGAAACGATAGAAGGCTGCCGAACAAAGGCGGAACATGCTTTGACAAGCTCAGCATGAACGGAATTATTTCAATTATTTCAACCCGGCTTTCCGTTCGTCCTGAGCCTGTCGAAGGACCCCGAGAGAGTTTTTAGCAAACTGCCGGAAACATTGGCAATGAGTATTCAGATTCTAAGCGCATTAGTGGCGCTGCAAATTTTTTTCGGCGCAATTTCCACTTACGCAGCGGAATCAAAACCGCTGTGGCAAACCGAGTGGGACAAGATTGTTAAAGCCGCGGAAGCCGAAGGCGAGGTCAACGTTTACGTCGTCGACTATCCGAGATTCGCGGTTAGCCAGTTTCAAAAAGCCTATCCGAAGATCAAGCTGGTCTCCATCGACGGCCCGAGCGGACCGGCGCTGTCCTCGCGTTTGATGGCGGAAAGACGAGCGGGAAAGTATCAAGCCGATCTCTACATCGCCGGCCAAGGCACCCATGTCTCAGTGCTCTATCCGGCGAAGGCGTTGGCGCCGATGCCGCCGGCGTTGATTCTCCCTGAGGTCAAAGACGAGTCGAAATGGTTCAAAGGCAAGCACCGTTACGTCGATCCCCAAACCCGCCACTCGTTTGTCTTCCAAGGCCATCGCGGCCTTTATATTTCTTTCAACACGACCCAAGCGCGCGCCGACGAGATCAAGTCATGGTCGGATCTGATCAATCCAAAATGGCAAGGCAAAATCATCGGCTATGATCCGACCATCGCGGGGGTCGCGCGCAACGTTCTTTGGTATGTTTATAAGAACCAATTCCTCGGCCCGGACTTCATGCACAAACTCTACGGCGACATGGAGATTACCATCGCGCGCGACCAGCGCCAGCTGGTCGACTGGCTCGCCACCGGCAAAGCCGCGGTCTGCATCGCCTGCGACGATGCCGACATCGGCGGCGCCAAGGAGAACAAGCTGCCGGTGGAAACAGTTACTCACACGCTCAAAGAAGGCGACTACGTCGCCGCGGGACAGGGCGCGATCAGCATGCTCACTCCCGCGCCCCACCCAAACGCAGCCCAAGTATTTCTAAACTGGTTCCTGTCGAGAGAAGGACAGACAATCTATCAAGAACAATCTGTTAAGGCGGGACAGCGAAACGCCAACTCCCGACGCATGGACATCCCCAAAGACGTGATTCGTCCGGAATACCGCCTGAAAGAAGGCGCCGAAATCTGGGAGAACGGACCCGACGTGGATAAGGAAACTGCCGAGGCGAC
>JAERMN010000187.1 GCA_016844625.1 Deltaproteobacteria bacterium | reverse complement strand
CCATCACTCCAATACTCCAGTACTCCGTTACTCCAACCCAAAGGATCGCCCATGAAGCTTTACACTTTTTTCCGTAGCTCCGCTTCCTACCGCGTGCGCATCGCGCTCAATCTCAAAGGCTTGAGTTACGAGCAGGCGCCGATCCATCTGCGCCGCGGCGGCGGCGAGCAACTGACGGCGGCGTACCGCGCGATCAATCCACAAGCTCTCGTGCCGGCGTTGGAGGACGATGGGCGGATTCTCACCCAATCACTAGCGATCGTCGAGTATCTGGAAGACAAATATCCAAACCCGCCACTGCTGCCGAAAGACCCGGCGGACAAAGCGATCATCCGCGGCATGGCACTGGTCATCGCCTGCGAAGTCCATCCGATTCAGAATTTGCGCGTTTTGAATTATGTCAAAGCGACTTTCAACCAGACCGACGAGCAGGTGAACCAGTGGGCGCAGCACTGGATCGATCTTGGCCTGGCCGCGCTCCAAGAGATGATCGTCGCCCAGCCCAAGCGCGGCAAGTTCTGTTTCGGCGATGCGCCGACCTTGGCTGATATTTGTTTGATCCCGCAGCTCGGCAACGCACGCCGCTACGGCTGCGACTTGTCGAAGTATCCAACGATTTTAGAAATCGAAAAGCACTGCAACGCGCTCCCCGCTTTCGCCAACGCTGCGCCGGAAAAGCAACCTGACGCGGAATAAAAGTTTCGAGCTTCTGTCCGCGGGGCTTCTTTTGGGTTTCGAGTTCGCAGAATTGACTGTCCGGTTGCGGCGGAGGCGGTAACCCGAAATGGGAAACCTTAAACCCGAAACATCTTATAACCCATGTTCCTGATCAAACAATTCATCAAAGCCTTGCTGCTGCCGCCGATGCCGTGGCTGCTGCTCCTGCTCGCGGTGTTGATCTTTTGGCAGCGTCGCTGGGCGCGGAAGCTCTTGGTGTTCACTTTTCTACTCATCCTCGCGCTGCACAGCGGCCCGGTGAATTACGCGCTGCGTTATCCATTAGAATCGCGCTACCCGCCACTCATCGATCCGGCGAAAGCCGGCAACTACGATGCGATTGTCGTCCTGACCGGCGGAAGTTTGCCAGCCACCGGATTGATCCCGTTTCCATCCGTCAACGAGCATATGTTTCGCCGCCTCGACGAAGCCTGGCGGCTTTACCGGATTCGTCCCAAGCCGATCATCATCTCCGGCGGACACGTGAACCCCTTCACTCCCGCCATGGAAGAAAACAAGATCGCCCGTGACATTCTGATCCGCTGGGGCGTGCCCAAAAACCACATCATCGGCGAGGAGAAATCGCGCGATACTTTTGAGAACGCCTTGGAAACGCAAAAAGTTCTCAAGCAGCATGGCTGGAAGCGTTACCTGCTCGTCACCTCGGCGCTGCACATGCCGCGCAGCATGATGCTGTTCGCCGAGCGTGTGCCGGAGCCGATACCCGCGCCCGGCGATTTCTCGCTCGGTAGATTCGAGTTGACGCCCTTCGACTTTTTTCCCAACGAGGTAGTGGCGCCTAGAATGTTCGCGACGATCCACGAATATGCCGGACTGGCGAACTACTACCTGCGCCTGCGCTTTTTAAAAGAGTGAGTGTGAGTTTATAATCGGCGCCAACGTCAGTTGAAAATCCTCGGCGTAATGATAAACACAACCATTGAATTTGGCGCCAACCGCGGCGCCTCAACGACCGGTGAACGATTCAATCGGCCATCATGATCTCGATCAAAAATCTGGTAAAAATTTTTAAATCGGCAAGCGACTCGGTGCGCGCCGTCGACGGCGTCACACTCGATATCGGTGAGCGCGAATTTTTTGTGCTGCTCGGTTTGAGCGGCTCGGGCAAGACTACCTTGCTGCGCTGCGTCGCCGGATTGGAAAAACCGGACGGCGGCGAGATCGCTATCGGCAATACTTTGGTCAGCTCCGCCGAGCGAAAGTTTTTCATCGGTCCTGAAGGCCGCGGCCTCGGCATGGTGTTTCAGTCCTACGCCGTCTGGCCGCATATGTCGGTCTTTCAGAACGTCGCTTTTCCTTTAATCAACGGACCGTACCGGATGTCGCGCGCCGAGGTCAAAAAGAAAGTCATGACCGCCCTCGATATGGTTCAGCTCGCTGGCCTTGCCGATCGCCCGGCGCCGTTTCTAAGCGGCGGCCAGCAGCAGCGCGTCGCCCTGGCGCGCGCCCTCGCCGTCGAACCGAAAGTGCTGCTGATGGACGAGCCGCTAAGTAATTTGGACGCTCGCCTGCGCGAAGAAGTGCGCGATGAGATCAAAAATCTATCGAACAAGTTCGGCATCGCGGTGCTCTACGTCACCCACGATCAAGTGGAGGCGATGGCACTCGCCGACCGCGTCGCGGTCATGAGCAAGGGCAAGGTCTTACAGTGCGCGCCGCCGCGCGAGCTCTATGACGCGCCGTCGAGCCGCGAGGTTTGCGAGTTTCTCGGTGCGACGAACTTACTTGACGGCTTCGTCAGCAACGGCGGTCAAGTCGACACTGATTTAGGACAACTCGCCTGCGCCATCAGCGACGGGAATTTGCGGAATGTCAGCGTCGCCATCCGGCCGGAAGAATTGCAGATGGCCGCCGCGCCGACCGGACTGGAAAACGAATTTGCCGCGGAAGTATTATCGTCGACGTTTCTCGGCGAGCTTACGGTGTGCGATGTGAAGGTGAACGGCAGGATTTTACGTTTTAAGACCACCCAAAGCGCTGCGCCGGCCAGGCAAGTTTACATTCGGCTGCCAGCTGACAAATTGAAATTGTTCGCAAGATAGCCCAACGGGAAGAAGAGATTAGCCGCAAAGAACGCAAAGTTCGCAAACAAGTGATCCGGACGTAGGGGCGCGATTCATCGCGCCCGCCGCATGAGACGACGGAAGGAAAATAACCACAAAGGGCCTAGCGCGGCAGAGCCGCAACCCAAGAGAAGAAATAGCCGCAAAGAACGCATAGATCGCAAAGAAAGTTGCGGCAGGGCGGGTTTTCTAACCCGCCCTGTTGAGACCCGGAGAATCAACCGCAGAAAGCGCAAAAGGCGCAAAAAGGATATCGATCTTGTAGGGGCGCAGCAGGCTGCGCCCTACTTCCGAAACCTTCGTGTCCTTCGTGATGGAAAAGTATTTCAACTTTATCTCTGCAATTTCGCAGTGGGCAGAGGAAATCTAAATGGCACTAACGCCCCAAGAAAACGCCGACTTGACCAAAGTCGGACCCGACACTCCGCATGGACACCATCGCCGCCGGTGGCGACCCGATCGGCATGATTCGCGACGCGGCGAAGCATCGCATCCTTGAAATTAATCCCGGAGAATTCAAGCTCAACGGATCAACGCTCTCATTCGTGAAGAGGAACAAGCCATGCTGCCACGCGAAGATAATGACATGCTGACGTTAGTGAGCCCGGATAAACCGATGGGCAAGCTCATGCGCCGCTATTGGATACCTGCGCTGTTGGCGACCGAAATCCCTGAGCCCGACTGTCCGCCCGTGCGCGTGCGCTTGCTCGGCGAAGATCTGCTCGCCTTTCGCGATACCCAAGGCCGAGTCGGCCTGCTCGACGAGCACTGCGCGCACCGGGGTACTTCGCTTTTCTTCGGTAGAAATGAAGAGTGCGGCCTGCGCTGCATTTACCACGGCTGGAAATACGACATTGACGGCCAGGTACTGGATACACCCGCCGAGCCCGCCGGCAGCACGCTCAAGGACAAAGTTCGCCAGATCTCCTACCCGTGCAAAGAAGCCGCCGGCATCACCTGGGCGTATTTGGGACCGAAGGACAAGCAGCCGCTACTGCCAAATTACGAATGGATGAAGATGGCGCCGGAAAATCTTTACGTGACCAAATCGATTCAAGACTGTAGTTGGCTGCAAGGCCTCGAAGGCGAATGCGACTCTTCGCACCTGTCGTTCTTGCACAAGAGTTTTACCGGCGACCGGCCGCGCGGCGGCGGCGACGGCGATCTTTACGCAGCCGACTCGGCGCCGCAGCTGGAAGGCATCGAGATGGACTACGGCATCCGCATGTTGTCCTGCCGCAAGCTCGGCCCCGAGTCGATTTACTTGCGGGTGTCGAACATCGTGATGCCCTGCCACGGCTTTATCCCCACCGGCGGGATAAACGGCAATCCGGAAGGCTACACCATCCACTCCCATGTTCCCGTCGACGATACCCATAGCATGCGCTACAATATTCACTTCCGGCGGAACCGGCCGATCGAACTCGATGAACGGCAGCACGATGAAGAGATCGGCCCGGACTTCAAAAAGATCCGCAATCTACAGAACAACTACTTGCAGGACCGCGAACAGCAGAAACGCGCAAATTTCACCGGCATGGGTCCGATCTTTTTAGCCCACGATGCCTGCGCCACCGAAACCATGGGACCGATCTACGATCGCTCCCAAGAACATCTGGGCGTCAGCGACATGACGGTCATCGCGGTCAGAAAATTTCTCTTAAACGCCGCGCGCGCCGTCGAGAGCGGCAAAGAACCGCCCCATATCATTCGCAGCGCCAAGCAAAACGACGTGCGCCACGTCGCCTGCATCGCGACGAAAATCCCCGCGAGCCGAGACCCCAAGGCGTATGTCGTCGAGCAGTTGAAAAAAGATAAATATTGGGAAGCCGAAAATTAACCGCAAAAGGCGAAAAGAACGCAAAAAAGAAATCGCAGTGTCTCCCGCAAAGGCGCAAAGACGCAAAGGTGACGGGCCAAGCCCGTCATCCCGAGCGACGGCGAGAAATCTAAGAAAGATTTCTCCCTTCGGTCCCAATGACATATTTCCGAACTTAGCGTCTTTGCGCCTTTGCGGGAGAATCATCCGAATCCGAGAGGCACCTCGACAGGTTTCCATTGTATTGACTCCTCCTTCTTGGTAAGAGCGGGCTAGCTTTGTCCATTGGAGGCTCCATGAAAGTCGTCGACGTTATCGCTGAAATCTTGAAGCGCGAGGGTGTCGAGTTTCTCTCCTGCTATCCGACCAACACCATGATCGAGGCCGCGGCGACGGCCGGCATCAGGCCGATCGTGTGCCGCCAGGAACGGGTCGGCGTGGGCATCGCCGACGGCTTCACGCGGGTCAGTAACGGCAAACGCATCGGCGTCTTCAGCATGCAAGCGGGACCGGGCGCGGAGAATGCGTACTCCGGCATCACGACCGCCTACTCGGACTCCACGCCGATTCTGCTATTGCCCGTCGGCCACGCGCGCAACACATCGCAGGTCCATCGATTCTTCAGATCCGTGCAGGCCTATGCGCCGGTGACGAAATGGACCGAAGAAATCACGCTCGCGAGCCAAGTGCCGGAGATCATGCGGCGCGCTTTCAGTGGTTTGAAAATGGGCCGCCTTGGGCCGGTGTTGGTGGAGATCCCCAACGACGCGGCGATCGAAGAGTTTCCTGCCGCGACAATCAACTACACAGCCGTCAAGCGAACCGTCAGCGGCGCCAATAGCAAAGACATCGAAGCCGCCGCGAAAGTTTTAGTTCAAGCCAAATGTCCGGTGATCATCGCTGGCCAAGGCGTGCTATGGGCCGAAGCGTCACAGGAGTTAGTTGATCTCGCTGAACTCCTGCAAGCGCCGGTAACCACGCCGCTCGAAGGCAAGAGCGCATTTCCCGAACATCATCCGCTCGCGCTCGGCACCGGCGCGGGCGTCATGCCGCGCCCGGTGCATACGTTCTTGCAGAAAGCGGATGTAATTCTCGCCATCGGCGCCAGTCTGACTAAGCACAACATCGTCGCCGCGCCGATCCCCGCGGGAAAAATAGTCATCCATGCGACCAACGACGAGCGCGATATCAACAAACACTACGCCGCGGATTATCCCATCCTCGGCGACGCCAAGTCGGTGCTGGAGCAATTTATCGCCGCAGTGAAAGATTTGCTTGGCAACAAGAAGCGCGAATCAAACGGCGTCGTTTCGGAAATAAAACACATTCGCGACGAATGGCTCGCCGAGTGGATGCCCAAGCTCACGTCAAGTGAGAAACCGCTCAATCCCTATCGCGTCATGTGGGAGTTCATGAATCTATTCGACCGCAAAGATGTCATCGTCACCCACGACGCCGGCAGCCCGCGCAATCAGCTCGTGCCCTTCTACCAAGCGCCGACGCCGCGCAGTTACCTCGGTTGGGGCAAATCCCACGCACTCGGCACCGGGCTCGGACTCATCATGGGCGCCAAGCTCGCCGCGCCGGAAAAATTTTGCGTCAACTTCATGGGCGACGCCGCCTTCGGCATGACCGGCTTGGATTTCGAAACCGCCGTGCGCAACAGCATTCCGACGCTAACGATCGTGCTGAATAATAATTTCATGGCCGCCGAAACCCACAGCATGCAGGCCTCCCACGAACGTTACGGCACCATGAACATCCTCGGCAACTACGCCGATCTGGCGAAGTCGTTAGGCGGCTGGTC
>JAERMN010000186.1 GCA_016844625.1 Deltaproteobacteria bacterium | reverse complement strand
GATTGAGAGGCGCAAGATCATGGCGTGCACATTCAGCAGTTTGAAATACCCCGGCCGCGCTCCCGAAGGCCACATTCTGCTGCGAGCCTTCGTCGGCGGCAGCCTGCAGCCCGAATTATTTAGCGATGACGATCGAACGATGGAGAAAAACGTCCGCGACGAGCTAGCAGCTTTGCTCGCCGTCACCGCCCTGCCGCAATTCGCGCGCGTCTGGCGCCACCCGAACTCCATGCCGCAATATCACGTCGGCCACGACGCCCGGGTGAAACGAATCGAATTGGAATTGCAAAAATTTGCAACCCTCTCCCTCGCCGGCAGCGCCTATCACGGCGTTGGCATCGCCGACTGCGTCCGCACCGGCGAGGAAGCTGCGGAAACGATCATCAAAGGAATTTCGTAGGGGTGGTTTGAAACCCGCCCTCCTTCCTCCTTGACGCGTGAGCAGAAACTGGACTATCACTGCGGAATCGTAGCTGTTACGCATATCAACCGAGGATTTATCGTCATGATGATCATCGACTCGCAAGTTCACATCTGGGCGTCGGAGACGGCGGAAAAACCTTACGCCACGGAAAACGCTTCCACGCCGCACCGGCCGGTGCCGCTCGGTCGCGAAGAGCTTCTTCGTGAGATGGACGGCGCTGGCGTCCAGCGCTGCGTTCTCGTTCCGCCGACCTGGGAAGCGGACCGCAACGACACTTCACTGGAGGCGGCGCGCTTGCACCCCGACCGCTTCGCCGTCATGGGAAGACTATCTCTGACCAAGCCGGAAAGCCGCGCAGTAATAGCGAACTGGAAACAACAACCGCACATGCTCGGCATCCGCATGGTTTTCAACCGCGGCCAATCTGGCGCGTGGTTGACAGACGGCACAGCCGATTGGTTTTGGGACGCAGCGGAACGTTACGATATCCCGGTCATGGCATTGGCCCCGAGCGACGTGCCGAAGCTTGGCGAAATAGCCGAGCACCACCCAGGATTGCGGCTCGTTGTCGACCACATGGGGCTCAATTCGGTGTTACGTGGGAAACCCCTCGGCCCCTCAGTGGATAATGTAGTCAAGCTTGCGCGCCTGAAAAACGTTGCCGTGAAAGTTTCCGCGCTGCCCTGTTACGTCGACGAGCCGTACCCATTTCCAACATTGCATTCTTTGGTGCGCCGCGTCGTCGACGCCTTCGGGCCGGAGCGTTGTTTCTGGGGCACAGATCTCTCGCACTTGCCTTGCCCTTACAAGCAAGTCGTGACGTTGTTCACAGAAGAAATGAAATCGTTCACTTCGAATGAACTGGAATGGATCATGGCGCGAGGTATCGCCGAGTGGTTAAACTGGCCTCTGCCGCATTAGATCATCTGAACGCTCGGGCACCAACAAGCATCGCTGAACGTTCAAATGGACGATGCTTCGAAAAATCGTTCTCAAGTCGTTTCCATAAGAAAATCATTGCGGGACACTTTTTTATCAAGATTATTCTCATAAAATAGCTCTCGAGCTTAATCTGCGCAGTGCGAAGCGATTAGGCGCTCCGTTTTTCTTTTGCGGCGCGCTCGGAGAATTTTTGACTGATGTCGATAGCGAAGAATTTCCTGCTTTGGATCGTTTGTCTATCATTCGTTTGCGCGCCGCGCGCGCGTGCCCAGGACACCGAGCTGCACTTTGTCACTTGGAAACCGGAAGCTTCGCAAGTTTGGGATCAAGCAGTCAGGGATTTCGAGCGGCAAAATGTCGGTGTTAAAATTGTCCGGGAAATCGCTCCTCAATCCTCCACGCAGATCCATGATCTTCTCGCCCAGAAACTTAAGAACCGAGACGCGCGGCTCGACGTATTTTTCATGGACACCATCTGGCCGGCTGAGTTTGCGTCGGCGGGATGGGCGCTGCCGCTGGATCGATACTTTCACGCCGCAGAACGCAACGAATTTCTTAAGGCGCCGATCTTGGCGAACCAATATCGCGGTCAAATCTACGGCGTGCCGCTCTTCATCGACGCGGGACTGCTCTATTACAGAAAAGATCTGCTTAAGAAGCATGCGCTGACGCCGCCGCGCACATGGCGCGAATTGGTCGAACAGGCAAAGACGATTCGCGTCCGCGAGCGAGATCCTCATCTCGTCGGTTTTTCCGGTCAATTCAAGCAGTATGAGGGTCTCATTTGCAACATGATGGAATATATTTTGAGCAACGGCGGCGCTCTCTGGGACGATAAACGCTTGGCGAGTTTGCTCGATCAACCGGCTGCGCTCGAAGCGGTGCGGTTCGTGCGCGATCAAATTATCGGTGAGATCTCCCATCGTGGCGTGCTTGCCTATGAAGAACCGGAATCCCTCGCGCTCTTCACCCAGGGGCGGGCGATTTTCCATCGCAACTGGCCCTATGCATGGAAAATTGCCAATGACCCGGAACAATCGAGGGTCGCGGGCAATATCGGAATGATGCTTCTGCCTGGCTTTACTGGTAGCGGGGTAGCGGCGCTCGGCGGCTGGCAGCTCGGCGTCAGCCGTTTTTCTCGCAAACCTGACCTGGCCTGGCGCTTTGTCGCGTTCATGACCAGCATAGAGAATCAAAAGCGCATCGCCCTCGCCACCGGCCGCGCACCAACCCGCGTTGCCCTCTATGATGACCGGGAGATTACCGATAGAATTCCGCACTTGAATTCGCTCCTCGAAACTTTCAAACGAGCGGCGCCCCGGCCTATGACCCCCGTCTATGTCCCGCTATCGAACATCATGCAACGATATTTCAGCTCGGTCTTGGCCGTGCCGAACACAGACATTCAAAAGCGTGCCGCGTTAACTGCGCGGGATATGAATCGCGTGTTGGACCTCGTGCGCGAGAAGAACATTCCATGAAAAGCTCCCGCCGCATCGCATTTTTATTTCTGTTGCCGAGTTTCATATTCGTCGCGCTGTTTTCGATCTTTCCGATCATCGAATCGTTCCGTTTGAGTTTCTACCGGTTGATTTTGACGCTTCCCTGGTTGGGACAAAAAACGGTTGGCTGGGAAAATTACGTTGATCTCTGGAACGATCCCGTGGCGATCCAGTCTTTGAATACAACGCTGCTGTTCATTGGGGTGACGATTCCGTTGGAATTACTCTTCGGCCTGGGTATCGCGCTGGTATTGAATGACAATTTCCGCGGCCGAGGACTCTTGCGCGCGGTCGTTCTCGTGCCCTGGGCGATTCCCACGGTAGTGTCTTCGCAAATGTGGCGCTTCATATTCAACGACCGCTACGGGCTGGTCAACTTTGTGCTATTCGGCGGTGATGCTTCGCGCTATCTGGCGCCCCTTGCGGATCCAACTTCAGCCCTGATTGCGATCATGGCGGCGGAGATTTGGAAAACCACGCCGTTCGCCGCGTTGATTATATTGGCCGGCCTGCAGGCCATTCCCGATGACCTTTACGAAGCGGCGAGCGTCGATGGCGCTACGGCTTGGCAGAAGTTTCGTCATGTGACGTTGCCGATGATCAAGCCGGCGTTGCTCTTAGCGCTGCTCTTTCGCACGATCGATGGGCTGCGGGTCTTCGATTTGGTGTTTGTCATGACCCAGGGTGGACCCGCGGACGCGACCAACGTGCTGCAATTTTACGGCTACAAAAAGACCTTCGCTGAAGGAATGGTGGGCTATGGCTCGGCCATTGCAGTGGTTGTTTTTTTTCTATCGCTGGCTCTTTCGCTGGCTTATCTTCGCATGCTCAAGAGCAATCGATTGGCGGGGGCCACTTCATGAAACGTCCGGCTACCCGTTTGCTTTGTTCTATCGCCATCGCGCTTTACTGCTTGGCTCCGTTTTTCTGGTTCATCCTGACATCGTTCAAGAGTCCAGCGGAACTGACGGCGATACCGCCGGAGCTTATTCCATCATTTCACGTGGGCTTCTATCGGTCGGCGCTGCAGAACTACGGTCTTCTCAGATATATCGTCAACAGCGCAATCGTCGCCGGCGCGGCGACTCTCGTTACGATTGCCATCGGCGCACTGGCGGCGTACGTCATGGCTAGGTTCCGCTTTCGATGGACAAACATCTATCTCTTGATGCTGCTGGCCATCGCGATGTTTCCGCAGATCGCTATCGCCGGGCCGATCTGGAGTATTCTCGACCGTTTAGGTTGGTTGAACACCTATCACGGTCTGGTGGCGGCATACGTTGCGCTTTCGTTGCCCTTGGCAATTTGGATCCTCACGACATTTTTCCGCGAAGTGCCCGGTGAGATCGAAGAGGCGGCGCTCATCGATGGGTGCAGCCGGCTGCAGGCATTGTACCGGGTAGTCTTGCCGCTGGCTGCGCCGGGAATTCTCACCGCGTCCCTTTTGGTTTTTATCTATGCGTGGAACGAATTCTTCTTCGCGCTTATCATCGTGACCGATCCCGACTTTCATACTCTTCCGGTAGGGATCGCGCTGTTTCCTGGAGAATACACGATGCCGTGGGGTGAGATCGCCGCGGCTTCCACCCTGGCGACCACCCCATTGATCCTGCTTACATTGATTTTTCAGCGCGGCATCGTGCGCGGCTTGTCGGCGGGCGCTGTCAAAGGTTAAGGGAATCGTCGGCAAGTGAATCTGATTTTGGAGGAATAAAAATTTCTTCTCTTTCTGTGCGCGGACTTTCGAAGCGGTTTGGCGCGAATGAGGTCCTCAAGAATATTTCCTTTGAGGTCGCGGACGGCGAATTTTGCATTCTGCTCGGACCTTCCGGCTGCGGCAAGTCAACACTTCTACGAATCATCGCCGGGCTGGAAGGACCCACCGATGGAGAAATCGCCATCGACGCGCAACGCGTCGATCATCTGGCGCCGCGCGAACGTGATATCGCCTTTGTGTTTCAAAGCTACGCCCTATATCCGCATATGACAGTGTTTGACAACCTCGCCTTCGCCTTGCGCCTGCGCAGAGCTGGCGCCGTGGAGATTACTGCCAAAGTGACCGAGGCCGCGCGACTTCTAGAGATTCAAGATCTGCTCGAGCGCAAACCCCAGGCGCTCAGTGGAGGACAAAGACAACGAGTCGCCTTGGGCCGCGCCATTGTCAGACAACCAAAGATTTTTCTGTTCGACGAACCGTTGTCGAACTTGGATGCTACGCTGCGAGCCGGCATGCGCGTGGAGCTGGCCCGTCTGCATCGGCGGCTTCGAGCCACCATCGTCTACGTCACCCACGATCAGGCGGAAGCCTTAACATTAGGGGAGAAGATCATTGTCCTGAACCAGGGATCTATTCAGCAGATCGGCAATGCATCGGACATTTATCGCAAGCCGGCCAACACTATGGTGGCCGGCTTCGTCGGCAGTCCGCGGATGAATCTCCTGGACGGTCGGCTCGATGACACCGGGAGACACCTCGACTGCGGCGGGTTCTCAATTGACCTCACTCCGGTTTTGGAAACTGCGCTGCTCCGGCTTGCCGGCGACTTCCTGACCATCGGCGTACGTCCCGAACACTTGCGACCTACGTCCGAAGATCAAAGTTGGATCCGCGGCGAAGTCGATATGGTCGAAGATCTGGGATCCGATCAATTCATTTACCTGCACTCCGGCGACATTGGTCTGATCGCGCGCTCTGGCGGCCAGTCCCTGCCGCAACCTGGAACGATCATTGGGCTACAAGTTGCCCCAAGCGAGGTGCATTTGTTTCGAAATGGAAAGCGTCTCGAAGGATGAAAGTCGGCGACACTTCACGACCTCGTTTCGTAGCCGCAGTCTTTCCGCGTTTCGGCAAACTTGCCTTGGCAAAGGCGGAAGAATCGTGGTAACGAGAACCATCACCAAGGTTTAATAAGGAGAGCGAAGCCGATGAAGATCATTAACCGAGACCTTTCTCTAGATAGAGATGGTGCCCCGGGCTATCTCGCCCATCCCGATCGCAAAGAGCCCGGCCCTGGCGTGTTGATCGTGCATCACCACTACGGCGTCACAGGCAATATGAAAGTCAAAGTCTGCGACTATGCCAAGCTCGGCTACACGACCGTCGTGCCTGACCTCTACAAAATGCTCGGCGCCGCCGACGGCGTGCATGAAGCGCAGAAGAGCACCACTGACGGACAGTTCATCGAGATACTCAGCCACGCCTGGCGCTATCTGACTTCGAGACCAGAAGTGGACAGCAAACGCTGCGCCGTGGTCGGCTACTGCATGGGCGGGCGCATCGGCATCCACTTCGTCGCAGCCACGCCGAGCGTGCGCGCTTTCGTCGGCTACTATCCGTCAGTGCGCGACGAAGTACCGAGCCAGCTAAAACCGCGCCATCCCAATGACGCGGTGAAAGATTTCAAATGTCCATCGCAGATTTTCTTCGGCGCCGCCGATCACGTCGCCAGCATTCCGGTGCAGCAAAAATTAATGGCGAGTTTCCAGGCCAACGGCCAGGCCTTAGCCGGATTGGCCGATCATGCGTGGACGCTGGTGACGGATTTCTTAGCGAGAGAATTGGCGAACGATTAAACAAGCTTTGGCTCTAAGCCGAGGAGGGTTGAAACTGTCGACTGGAAGTCGACTTTCCTTTCGTCATTCCGGTGCAAACCGGAATCCAGGTTTTTTCCTGTAGGGGCGGACCTACGTGTCCGCCCTCTCTCTGGATGCCGGCCTGCGCCGGAGGAATTTCTACCATCCCCAACAGAGACATTTGAAACACTGCAACATCGAGCATGAGCAATGGGCGGATCTCACACCACCTGCCCCGCCGCCCAGCCGGACGACCAAGCCCATTGAAAATTGAACCCGCCGAGATGGCCGGTAACATCGACAACTTCGCCGATGAAATAAAGACCGAGAACTTTTTTCGACTCCATCGTCGTCGACGACAGCTCATCGGTGTCGACTCCGCCGAGCGTGACCTCCGCGGTCCGATAGCCTTCGGTTTCGCTCGGCCGCAAGCGCCAGTTCTGCAACCGCTCGCAGATCGCGCGCAAGTCGCGCGGCGAATATTGGCGCAGCGACCGGCTGCCGAGCTCGATCTCGCACAAGCGCTGCGCCAGCCGCTTTGGCAGGAACTCGCCAAGGACCGTCTTCAATTCAGCATCAGGACGCGATGATTGCCGTTTCCTTAGCCATGTATCAGCGTCGGTCAAGGGCAAGAAATTAACCGAGAGTTCATCGCCGGGCTTCCAGTATGACGAAATCTGTAAGATCGCCGGCCCGCTGATGCCGCGATGGGTAAACAACATCGCATTGGAAAAACTCTGACCGCCACACTCGACTCGAACCGGCGAGGCGACGCCGGATAGATCTTTATATCGAACCCAATCGTCGGCAGCGAAAATCAAAGGCACCAACGCCGCGCGCGTCGGCACCACGCTGTGACCCAACTTTTTCGCAATCTCATAACCGAACTCGGTCGCGCCCATCTTCGGCACCGACAAGCCGCCGCACGCGATCACCAATGATGACGCTGCAACCGAATCGCGATTGGTCTTGACGGCAAACCCATTGGCGCCGCGCTCCACGCCGTTCACGCTGCAATCGGTCGTGATCCGC
>JAERMN010000649.1 GCA_016844625.1 Deltaproteobacteria bacterium | reverse complement strand
TTGTTGCAGGTGCCGGAGAAGCTGTGAGGAAGATGGAGGACAGAAGATGAGCGTCGAGGATGGAAGATAGATGATGGAGGATCGAAACATTAAAGATAGAGAAAGGTGGACGGAACGTGACCGAGACTGAGATTAGTCAGATCGTGCGCCAGGCGCTGAGCAACGTTGCACCGGAAGTGGATTTGGCGGCGATCGATCCGGCAAAAGATCTGCGCGATCAGATCGATATCGACTCCGTCGATTTCTTAAATTTCGTGATCGGGCTGCACAAAGAGTTGGGCGTCGATATTCCCGAGACCGATGTGTCCAAGCTCGCAACTCTGAATAGCTGCGTAGGCTATCTCGTTTCTAGAGTCAAATAAATGTCATTGAAAGATCCTTTTTTGTGCGCAAGCATAGAAGGTAGCGTTCTTTATAGCGGAGGAGTTCATCATGTACACACGGATGCTGATACCATTGGACGGATCCCAAGTGGCCGAGCAAGTGTTGCCCTACGCTCGGTTCCTGGCCAAAGAGCTGGCGATACCCGTGAGTCTCTTAGAGGTCGTCGATCCCGATGCGCTCGCGGTTCTGGCCAACTCTGAACAGGGTCGTTACCTTGACACGCTTTTGGCCGATAGGAGAGAGGCTAGCAGGGCTTACCTGGAAACGATTGCCCGATCCGTCCCGGGAACTGAGGTCGCGTGTTTGGTTGAGACAGGAAAGGCGGAGGAGGTTTTGATTGAGCACGCGGCCGCCGATAAAGATACGCTGATTGTCATGGCGACCCACGGTCGCTCCGGGATCCAACGCTGGCTGTTGGGCAGCGTCGCCGACAAAGTTCTCCATGGAGCGACCAACCACGTGCTCCTCGTGCGTGCAACTGACCGGGGAAAAATTTCCGGGGACGCTGTTTTGAAAACGGTGGTTGTACCGCTCGACGGTTCTCCTTTAGCAGAGCAGGTATTGCCCTACGTCGCGGATCTCGCAAGAAAATTGAAACTGGACGTGACTCTCACGCGTGCTTACGCGCTGCCGCCTGCCGTTTCACCAGAGGAGTACGGCACCTACACCGATGAGTTGATTAATCAGCTTGAGGCTGACGCGCGGGAGTACCTCGCCGCCAAGGTGGAGGATCTCAAACAGAAGGGCATAAAAAATGTCTCTTCGGTTGTGGATCTCGGCTATGGCGCTCAAGAGATCATCAAGCTTGCCCGGGAGACACCCGATAATTTTATCGCCATGTGCACCCATGGCCGATCGGGTATTCGACGATGGGTCTTGGGCAGCGTGACCGAACGAGTGGTGCGTCACTCGGGAGATCCCGTCCTGATTATTCGTGCTTCGTGAGGTGGATAGCGCAGGTTGTTGTACTCTCGACGCCCTTGATGCATCAAGTGAGGACAAACTGAAGCGCTTGCCCGACGCGCAATTCGCGGCAGTCGATCCGCTGGCGAAAATTCTCGAATACAAAGCGCCAAGGCGGTTTGGTCAATCCGGCGCTCCACGACGTCGACAAGAAAAATTTGGATGAGCTAGGTGAAACAGCGATCGAGGTGCAACCCTTCCGGAGCAAAGGCAACGGGCCTGTGCCTTGAAGATGCAAACGGAGCGAGTTGCTTATGAAAACTCCTGTGAAAAGGTCAAACATCGTGCCAAGCTCCCAACATGACGATGAAACATTTGTCCCGGCTGCCTTTGCTCGGTGTTTTAGTTCTTTGGGGTCACACCTCGATCGACACACTGTCATGACTTGTCCTCGCAGGATAAATAATTCGCGCTAGCGATTCCTGAATCCACGGTCGACTAGCGGCGCAATGCCATCGCTTTCTTTACCCGGGCTTCTGCTAAAGCCACCGCGGCTTGGCGCGGCAGTGTGCCGTTTTTCTTCGCATTGGCGAGCACCTCTGCAGTGTTGGCGTAAATCTTTTCTGCGATGGTTTGCAGCGCCTGTGATTGCGTGCCGCCATGGTATTCCACCGAGGCGCAGATGACACCGCCGGCATTGGCGATGAAGTCCGGCAGCACCAGCCTGCCGGCTTTGTGCAGGATGCGTTGCGAATCACATCGGGGCGGGCGGCGGGAATCCAGATCTCGCATTCGATGTCGATCACCGCGTCGGCATCGAATTTCTGTCCGTCCGAGTAATCGGTGACGCCCTTTCCAGAATCTTTCAACGCAATCAGTCGGGCAACGTCAATGCCCTTGGGATTGAAAATGGTGCCGCGCGAGTCGGACGCCGCGACTAAAACGGTGCCTTTCTCGCCGAGGAAGCGCGCCGCGTGCTTACCGACCGAGCCGAAGCCCTGGATGACCACGCGCGCTCCCTCGAGTGCAAAGTCGCAGTATTTCAGCGCGGCCTCGACACTCGCTTTGAGGCCAAGACCTGTGGCGCCGATCTCGTCGAGGGGGATGCCGCCGATTTCCGGCGGCAGACCGACGGCGCGGCCGATCTCGTCTTTGATCCAGGCCATGCAGCGCTCGTCGGTGCCCATGTCGGGGCCGGGGATATATTCGACCAGATCGCGGATGGCGCGGGCGAAGGCGCGGACGAGCTGCTCTTTTTTCGCCAAGTCCATTCTAGGATCGCCGAAGATCACCGACTTGCCGCCGCCATGGGGTAAGTTCGCCGCCGAATTCTTCAGCGTCATCGCCCGCGCCAGCCGAAAAGCTTCCTCTGCGCTGACGTCCGGCGCCATGCGGATACCGCCGATGGACGGCCCGCGCGCGACGTTGTCGATGGCGACTACGGCCTTGAGGTCGCACTTGGGATCGTAGATGTGAACTATTTTGAGCGGGCCTAAGTCGTCGGCAAATTCAAAAATGTCTTGCATATAACCCTTCATCCGAAAGGGCAGGCACACAGGCCTGCCCCTACATCGGATTGTTTTGCGAAAGTGGATTGATGTCCGCCGATATTTTGTTTTTCGGAAACGCGTTCCAATATTTATTCACGGTGTCTTGAATATGCGCGATGGTGTCTTCATCTCGTTTCGGTTCGAAGAGATGGCGGAAGCGCCCCTGGCGTTTTAAGTAATTCTCCACCGGCTCAAACTTGCGCGGCATGTAGGTGTGCGAGACTTCGCCATGGATCGCTTCTTTGAGCGGCCAGATGCCGGTTTCCACGGCCAGCCGCGCGATTTCGATGGACCACTCGGGATCGACGTCCCAGCCCGGCGGGCAGGGCGACAGGGCGATGAAAAGCTTTGGCCCGGTGAACTTCGAAGCACGGTAAACTTTTTCTGAAAGATCGAGCGGATAGGACGCCGAGATCGTCGCCAGGTAAGGCGGTTTTTGCACGCGCCAAATCTCAAACAAGTCGCGCCGCTCATGCAGACTGCCGTGCGGCGATGCCGGCGTGATCGGCGCGGTCGAGGTGCGCGCGCCGTACGGCGTGCTCGGCGAGGTTTGAAAGCCGGTGTTGCCGTAGGACTCGTTGTCATAGCAGAGATAGTAAAAATCCAAGCCGCGATGGATCGCCGCCATGGTCGACTGCAAGCCGATATCCTGTGCCGCGCCGTCGCCGGTGAGCACGACCACTTTGCGGTCTTGTTCG
>JAERMN010000648.1 GCA_016844625.1 Deltaproteobacteria bacterium | reverse complement strand
AACAGCGTCGGCATGCACGTCGACGTGCATCACCTGGCGCCGACCAAGATTGGCCAAAGCGTAACCGTGACCGCGGCGATTTTAGAGATCGATGGCAACTAAGTTCGCTACGCCGTGTCGGCGATCAACGACGCCGGCGTCAAGATTGGCGAGGGCAAGCACCGACGCGCGGTGATTCGGACGAAGAAATTCGCCGACAGCTAATCACCGGCCCTTGCCGCTGGCGGGAAATTTCTTGACAGCTTGTGAGTGCTTGCCTACCTTTTACCTTCGTTCTAGTTCCAAGTTTCAGAAGCCGGTTCAAAAATTCAGATGTCTACTTGGTCGTCATGCCGGCGCAGGCCGGCATCCAGGTTGGCAAACTTTCTCGATTCCGGGTCGCCTCTGACCTTCGCCGGGGTTGCTCGGAATGACAATTGACGTATGTAGCAAATGTCTGTGACACCACCAAAAGCATTCGGGGGTGACGCCTTTACGGCAAATCTCATCACCGAGTTTTGATGCTCCGTAGCTTGCCGTGAGGTTGCTCAACTTTTTTCCTGCTTCGCCCAGAACTCCGCCATGTCGATGCAGCGGCAAAACCACACGCCGCGATGACCTTTCGCGTATTCCAAAAATCTTTCGAAGACCTTGGCAAGTCCCGGCCGCCCGCCGGTGAAATTATGCATAGCATAGCGAAATTTCATCGGATGCGTTGCGCTCTCTTCATAGTGCGCGTCAAATTCATCTTTGAGTTGTTGCAGGGCGCCGGTAAGACCAAGGTCGGTGTAGGCGGGGCGAACGTAACCGATGGAGACCAGTTTCTTGCCGTCGACATCGATCATATAGGGCACGTCGGAGTCGCAATAGTCGCCGTTCCAACGAAATCCCAAAGACGCGCAAAGCTCGAGGGTGAAAGGACTCGGTCGAGGCCCGGGCGACATGTAGCCGAGCGGGCGCGCGCCCGCGGCCTTCTCGATGGCGTCTATCGATCTCAGGATCGCTTGCCGTTCTTCTTCCTTGTTGTTGTAGTCGAAAGGATGTCGGCTTTGATCCCAGTGGTGGCAAGCGATTTCGTGGCCGCGTCTGACGGCCTCTTTCAGGGTGTCGGGAAATAGTTCAGCCATGAGCCCGCTGGTGAACACGGTGGCTTTGACATCAAACTTGTCCAAAGCGTTCAGCAATCTGTGAAAGCCAAAGTTGGCGCCATACTCGCGCGCACCGAGCGCCAGAAAATCGAGGCAATTTGTCAGCGGGGACATGGTGCGCTTGCGGATTGTATTCGAACGCGGCACCGACTCCCATTCGTGCATGATATTGAACGTCACGGCAAGTCGATTGCCACCGGGCCATTGAGTGAACCAACTTGGCCGTTGAGGCGATTGGGGTCGGTAGTTCCACTGATAAAGTCTCGACAGCTCCGCGCCATCCATAACCGATCTCCTTCCCATGTAACATCATCTGATTCGCTTTTGCTCGCAATTAAATGTTCTGGCAAAGATTAGGCCAAAGACAGTAGTTACGGGCGACCGATCATTTTAGATGGCGGATAATCTTGCGAATTGTTACGGCGATGGTAAATGAACGAACGAAATGTAACGTACCGTGAAGGCCAGATTTGTTCAGACAAGGTTTTCTCTGAGGCAAAAACAAAAAAGGCTTCCGTTTTTATCGGAAGCCCCTTTTGTTGGGGCGATCTCGCGCCCCACCTTTGTTTATTAGAATTTTTGGACCCGCGTCGAAAGAGCTTATCGGGTTAACGACTTCGGCTTTTGTCTTGCCCGCTTGTGTTTAGCCTTGCTGTTTACTCGCCTCGGCGAGCCTTTAACCTTCCGGGGTTTTGCGTGAAGGCGTAACATCTAGCAATTCGCAACCTGAATCCGCTCTTCCACACAGCGAGTCTATTCTTCTTGATTCGGTGGAGTTCCCTCACTCATACGGTGCACCTCCTGTCTCGCAGTTATGAGCAATGGCTATGCCAAGTGACCAAGCGATTTATTTTCGATAACTTCAAGACTTCTACGGACAGATAGGGTCTGCCGCCTATATCACCGGTTGGAAATTTAAGTGCGTTTTTTCCAGAAAATCGGAATCGTCACTTGGCCAGTTGGGCGCGGGCAATCGAACGAGACTGATCTTTACAGTGTAGCAGCGAAAGGTTTCAAGATCGGCTTCAGGAATGGTGATCTTGCGCGCGATCGCGGCGACCGGTTGGAAGCCTATTTTGGCCACGGTGTTTTCCTCCTTGACGATGCGGTGCGCTGAATAGCGCATCGCGGCGCAGTTGTCCATGCGCGACGGTTTTGCTTTTTCACGCTCTGTTGCTAGGCTAGCCGTAAGACGGGGTCAACAGTGGCAATATCAATCATGCGGAGAGCGGCAAGAATCGTCGGCGTACTGATTGCGAGCTTAGCGATTCTTTATCCGGTAGCGAAACCAACCATGAGTTTATCCCAATCAAATTCTTCTGTCGTCGCACAAGCGGACGAAGATCCGTACCTTTGGCTCGAAGATGTCGGCGGCGATCGCGCTTTGGCTTGGGTGCGTGAGCAGAACGGCGCAAGCGTGCGCGAAATCGAGGCGGCCGCCGGCTTTGACAAGTTGCGCCAACGCCTGCTGTCAATCTACGAGTCGCGCGAACGCATTCCCAACGTCACCAAGCATGGTAACTATTATTATAATTTCTGGCGCGACGAGCGCCATGTGCGCGGCCTGTGGCGGCGAACCACGCTTGAGGAGTATCGCAAGGCCGAGCCGGCGTGGGAAACGATGATCGATCTCGATCAGCTTGCGGCGTCAGAGAAGGAAAACTGGGTCTGGAAGAACGCCGACATACTGCGACCGACCCAGGACCGCGCGCTGATTTTTCTCTCGCGCGGCGGTGCCGACGCGGCTGTCATGCGCGAGTTCGATCTTAACAAGAAAGAATTCGTCAGCGATGGCTTCACATTGCCTGAGGCCAAGAGCCGGGTGGCCTGGCGCAATCACGATTCCATCTACGTTGGC
>JAERMN010000185.1 GCA_016844625.1 Deltaproteobacteria bacterium | reverse complement strand
ACAAAGGTTACAAGGAAGGGGCGCGATTCATCGCGCCCGCGAACGGAAGAGGGGGGATCCTTTAACCGCAAAGAACGCAGAGTACGCAAAAAAAGAATAGGAATTTGTCGGGGTGGGTTTGCAACCCGCCCTCTTAGATTCATCGCGGCAGAAAATTTGCGGGAGCTGCACAAACCTGCAACTATAGTAACACGAAGGGCACGAAGGGTTCGGATAATCTAACCTCTTGACCTTCGTGCTCTTCGTGTCCTTCGTGGTGAATTGGATTTTATGTCAGTAAGACAAAGGCAGCGATTGAAAGCGAGATTCCATGCAATTGAAATACGGCTTGATCAGCGTCGACGATCACATTCAAGAGCCGCCGGACTTGTGGTTGAACCGACTTTCTAAGAGCCGCTGGGGCGAGCGCATACCGCATTTGGCGCAGCGCCCTGATGGCACGGAGCATTGGGTCGTCGACGGAGAAATTATCCTCGATGGCCAGGCGGCGCTGGCGGCCGCTCTGATGGCGGACCGAAATTGCGAGCCGCGCCGTTGGGATGAAGTGCCGCGCGCGGCTTATCAACCAACCGAACGGCTCAAGGCGATGGACGCGGCGGGCGTCGATTATTCCGTCATCTATCCAACTGTGGCGGGTGTGGCTGGGCAGACCTTTGGGCGCATCAAAGATGCCGAGCTGGAGCTCGCCTGCGTGCGGGCTTACAACGATTGGCTTATCGAGGAATGGGCCGGCGCGAGCGAACGCTTCATTCCGCAGTGTATCGTGCCGATATGGCCGCCCGAGGCCAGCGTGGCCGAGATTCGGCGTGCCGTCGCCAAAGGTCATCGCGGCGTAATTTTTCCTTCCGTGCCGATGGATATTCGTGACGTGCCGCATGTCGCAGAGCCCCAGTACGATTCTGTGTGGGCAGTTTGTGCTGAACTGGGCGTGCCGCTCTGCTTGCACACCGGGGCGTCGCCAGGTTTGCAGTATGCGCCCGACGCCGAATTGGCGCCGACGCTCGCGGCGGCGCTCAATAGCGTAACGAAGCAAGTGTCTAGTGTTTTCGTGCTCGGGCTGTATCTTTTTTCACGGGTGCTGTTGCGCCATCCAGAACTGCAAGTGGTTCTGGCAGAAAGCGCGCTCAGCTGGGGCATGCTTTATCTGGAATGGGCCGATCACCAATTTGAGCATGACGGTCTGGCCCGTGAGGGATACGAACTCAAACCGTCTGAGATGTTTCGCCGTCAATGCTATCTCAACGGCTGGTTCGACCAGGTCGCGCCGTTCGAGCAGTATTTGGGCGCCGAGAATATTCTATGGTCGACCAATTTCCCTATGGCTTCATCCACTTGGCCGCGCACGCGCGCAACCATCGAGCGCTCGCTTGATGGTGTCTCGGCGCAAACCCGCGAGCTCGTGCTGTGGAAGAACGCCGCGAGTCTTTATCGGCTCTGAGAAAGATTCCGCCGCTTCGCCGTTTTCGTTAAGCGTAGCTATCCGACAAAGTTTTCGACCCCAATCGACAGATCGGAAAAATCGCGCGGTGGGATTGCGCCATTGCGCCGGAAATGCTCGACCGATTCGACCGTATCCTACTGGCTCCGGGTAAATCCCTGCGAGATATACCGGCGCGAGAAGAAGGTCAGCAGACCGATCGCAACCAGCATGACGACGCCTAGGGTCGACGCTAGCGAAAAGTCGGCTTTGCGCTCCCAGTAGTGATACATCACCACGGCGATGGTTTCGTTGCCGGGAGTCGCGAGCATCAGTGGGATGCTGAAGCTGCGGATGGTGTGTGAAAAAACCCAAACCCAACCGCCGATGAAAGGCGGCAACAGCAGAGGGAAGGTGATTCTAAACAGAGTCGTGAAACGGCTGGCGCCGCTGGTGCGCGCCGCTTCTTCCAACTCTTTGTGGACTTGAGTCATCGCCGAGTTGGATGTTCGTGTAGCGAAAGCGATGTAGCGGGTCATGAGCGCGAGCGTCATGATCCACATGGTGCCGTAGATGGGAATCCAGCGCAGTGCCGGATGGAGATACAAAACGATGAGCGCCAAGGTGATCGAGACCGTTGGGATCGCATGCGGAATAAACGCCAGGCCGTCTAAGATCATGCCGCCTTTGACTTTGATACGGACGATTAGCCAAGACACTAAATAGGCCAGACTCATCGTCGCCGTCGCCGTTACGATGCCGAGGAATAGGGTATTGAGAGTGCTATTGACGATCGATGGCTCGTTGATCAGCGTGGCGAAATTGTCGAGCGTCAAATATTGCAGCGCGGCGCGCGACGGCACCATGTAGCTGGGTAATAACGCGGCCCAAAGTAGGGTGAAGAACGGCATAATGATGTTGAGCGTGAAAAAGCCGATGAACAAGCCCAATGCCGGCCAGCGCCACTTTCCTAAGGAAAGCCGGCGCGGCCTGAATCCCTTGCCAGTGATCGAGGCGTAACGGTCCGAGCGCCGAATGATCACCCGGTAATAAATCCAGACCATGACAATGGTAAAGAGTATGAAGATCGACGAATAGGCAGTGGCCAGACCGTAGCTCGGACTGACGTAGGCGGTGAAATAGATCAACGTCGGCAGCAAATAGATGCCGGCTTGAAGGCCAATCAGCAGAGGGGTTTCAAAGTCGTCGAGGTTGCCGAGGAAAGCGTACATTGCCGCCGCCAGCACCGCCGGCAGCATCAGGCCGAGCGTGACCCGGCGCAGCGTAGTCAGGGTGCCGGCGCCGGAAATCCTCGCGGCCTCTTCCATCGACGGATCCATCAAGCGAAAGGCGCCGACCATGAGCAAAAAAAGCGTGGTGCTGCCGCTCATACCCTCGATAAAAATCATTCCCGGAAGGGTGAAAATATTAAACGGTCCGGTGCCTAATGTCATCCCAAAAAATCCGAATACCTCGCGCGTATAAACGTTGATGATGCCGCTTCGCGGGCTCAGCAGCAGTATCCACGACATGGAGCGAAGAATGCCGGGCATCGCCAGCGGCAGCAGCATCATGGCCCAGGCCCAGTTGGCACCGGGCATGTCGGTGCGCTCCACTAGCCAAGCGAAGATCGTTGCCATGGTTAGACTGATGGCGCTTACGGCTACCGCGTAGATGAGCGTATTCACCAGCGCGGGGTAAGTCATGGCGCTCAGATAGACGGTGCGATAGTTGCCCAGCGTGAAGGCGCCGGGGGTAATGAAATTGCCCTCGCGCAAACTAGAGAGAATCAGCATGATGATCGGCGCCGCCACGACCCACAAAAGCAGGAACGTGATCCCCAAGGAAAGCGCATTATTCTTTAGCGCTCGTCCGATGCGCCATTTGGGCCACGCTGTTGCGCCGGCGGGCAAATTTGTTTCGGTTTTGGCCATATTGATTATCGCTACTTTCTTTCCGCCTTGGGGAAACCGTAAGCTTCAACCACTTTGGTTTGATACTCCGGCATTTTCGCGAAGTGGTTCCAATCGACGACTGAAAGTTTCTTGCCGCGTGTCACTTGCTCCTGGGCGAATCCAGGAATGAAAATAGACGCGGCGAAAGGTTCCATATCTTCGGCAATCTTCTGTCCCTTTGGCGAGCCGAGGAATTCCAACCACAAAAGCCCTGCATAGGGATTAGCCGCCGCGGTCAGGACGGCGGCGGCGTCGCTCAGCCGCGTGGGAACCGGTTCGACAATCTTGAAGTCGAGCACTCCCGCCGGGTCTTTAGTCTGCGCGCGTTTTACCGTGTGGTAATTGGGGCCGATAAACAGCGCATACTCGCCGAGCATGATCGCGGTGAGCATGCGCGAGCCGCCGCGCACCCAGACCGGCTGTTGGGCGCCGAGGCGGCGCGCGAAGTCGAGGGTCTTCTCTAAGCCCCAGGCCGGAACCAACGCGGCGATTTCCGTCGGCCGAATATCAGCGACGAATTTTTGCCCTTTGAAATCTGGCTTAAGAAAATCTTCCCACGCCTCCGGAACTTTATCTGACGAAAGTAATTTCTTATTGTAAGCGACCACTTGCAGCGCGCTGGTCGACGCGATGATGTTGCGGTTAGACGGGTCGATGAGCTGGGGCGGGATGCGCAGCACGCTTTGCTGCGCCATGCCGAACATGTCAAACTTTTTAAGGTAGGGATGGTATTCGTTGTAAAGGTCGGTGGCCATATGGGCAACGTCCCAGTTGCCCGCCCGGCCCGCTTTCATTTCCAAAACAAAGCGCTGATTGGCGTCGCTGCCGGTGAGTTCCTCGACATGGACATTGAGAAAGGGATACTCGGACCGAAACGCATCGGCCGTCGCCTTAATCGTCGGCCCCTCGAGAGAGCTGAGCGCGCGCATGCGGCCTTCTTTTTTGGCCTTGGCTAAAATTTCGTCGCGGCTGGTTTCGAAGATCGAACCTCTGGCTTCCGCCTCCTGTTTGGCTTTGAGCAACGCCGGCGTGGGAGCGGTCGCGCCATTGCCCAGCCCCAGCATTGCCAATAATTGGAGCAAGCAGATACATCCAATGATGGCGGACAATGAATCTGGCTTGGCGTGGCTCATGTCATTCCCCCCTCGCGGGCCTGAGCATGCTTCAGCGGATTTCGGCCTTGGGAAAGCCGTACGCTTCGACGATAGCCTTCATCCAGCCCTGAGTTTTGTGATAGGTGCGGAAATCATTGAGCGAGATCTTCTTGCCTTGAAGAAGCTTGCTCACTTGACCGGGGCCAAAGATACTGGATTTCATCGGTTCGATTTCATCGAGAATCTTTTGACCTTCCGGGCTCGCTTGATGTTCCAAAAAAAGTAACGCCGCGTTAACATTGGTCGCGCTCTTGACGACGAAGTCTGGCTCCTGGATTCTGATCGATACCGGCTCGATGATTTTGCACGTGAGATTCTTACTCTTGTCTTTCCAGGTTGCGCGCACGCAGGAGTGATAGTTTGTCAGCTGATGCATCGGATACTCACCGACCGAGATCGAGGTGAGTGCACGCGTGTTGCCACGCACCCAGACGGGCTCCTGTTCTCTGAGTTTGCGGGCGTAGTTCACCACCCATTCCTCACCTTGAGCGACCATTAACGCCGACATGCAGTGGGGGCGTATGTCGACGACCAGTTTCTTGCCTTTGAATTCAGGTCTTAATACGTCTTCCAACTGGTTCGGAACACGATCCGGCGGCACCAGCGTTTTGTTGTAGGCAACGGCGCATAGACCGCTGGCGACGGCGACGACGGTGCGATTCTCCGGATCGATCATCTTCGGATTGATCTTCAATACGCCCTGCTCAGCCATGCCTAAGACGTCGAGCTTCATCGCGTGGGTGGTAAAATCATTGTAAGAGTCTTCGGAGGCGTGGAGCACGTCCCAGTCCTTGAGCGTGCCAGCCTTCAGCTCCAACAAATGGCGCTGGAGAGCCTCAGTGCCGGTGATTTCTTGAATTTGAATGTCGATGAACGGGTATTTTTTCTTAAAGGAGTCGGCCATGGGCTTGAAGCTTCCCGGATCGAGAGAGCTCAAGGCGCGTAGCTTGCCCTCTTTTTTCGCCTTGGCGATAATCTCGTCACGGTTGGTCTCGAAGGCGAAACCCTTGGCCTCGGCCTCCTGCTTGGCTTTCATCAAGGCAGTGCTTGGAGCGGCGGCGCCAAAAGCGTGCGAGGAGTCAATCCAAGAGACCAGCACAACCAACGCAACAAATCGCATGAAGAGAACGACCTTCATGGCCTGCCTCCTGATATTATTTATTCTTTTCTAACTGTTCGAGAAACGAGCCGTGCAGCGGCTTGAAATCTTCCCAACCGGGCTTGGCCTGCTTCGGCGCTTTCTCGACAAAACCCTGCTGAATTAGTCCCAGGAAAATGTGCATCGGCTTGGACTTGATAATCAGCACGCGCGCCGGACGATCTTCCAAAGCATTGAAATGTTGATGCACGCAGCCGGGCGTGACCAGGACGAGATCGCCGGCGCTCCAATCGTAGCGTTTGCCGTCATGGATGTCGTAGCCTTCGCCTTCCAGGACGTAGAGTAGCGCCGGATTCGGATGTCCATGCTTCTGCGATTTGCCGCCGGGCGCCAACTCTTCCTGGGAGCAGTGCAGGCTTTGAGTCAGCTTGTGGCCTGGGTTCATCATATTCTTGTGCCAGACTTGCGGGCCGCTGCGCCACGGTAGACTGGCGCCTTTGATCACCCGCGGCATGCTTCGGAGCCGTTCCAGCTCCTGCTTGAGGCTGTAGCTTTTGGCGCCGATGCCGCGCACGTAACATCGTTCTTCGTCGTAAATTTGCTGTTCCAATTTATTGTCCTCCTAATTTTTACGGTTCTTCAGGTTTGTGTGTGGATCATGTGCCATGCCCAGTTTATTTTCTTCACCACGAAGAGCACGAAGGGTTCGGAAAGTTATTACTCCGAACTTCGTGCTCTTCGTGGTAAATACATCTTCACGGCGGCGCTTCTTCGATCTCTTCCACGTCGCCAAAACCGAGCGTCTTATAGATGCGGTTGCTCGCCGAGATGAAGCGTGCCGGTTTATCCGGATCGCTATTGAAATGCTGATGCACGGTGTTGATCGGCACGAACACGAGATCGCCTTCTTCCCAGTCGAAGCGTTTTGGCTCTTCGGCGGTGTGCCACTTGTACGCCTCGTCGAGGTCGAAGTCGACATCCCAATGGAGCGAGTAGCCGCGCCCCTCGAGGATGAACATCAATTCCTCGGCGGTATGGCGATGCTTGCCGGAACGGCCGCCCGGCGGCAACTCCTGTTGGTACATGTCGATATCTTTGATCCGCGCGTTGATGCCCTCGCGCGCCATATGCTTTAACCGGCCATGCGGACTTTCTTCCCAGGGCATTGCTTCCGGCTTGACCGCCTTGGGATAGGTATCGAGCTGCTGCTTTTCTTCTTTGGTGCGCTTGAGGTCGTCGGCGTAATAGGTCGCGGTCTTATCGCCCTTGCGCCACTTCTTTGACTCTTCTAATGGCATTTTACCTCCTCGATTTACTAAAATTGAAATATTTCTTATTCACCACGAAGGCACGAAGCACCCGAAGGTTTTGGATTTCTAAGTTCTTGAACTTCGTGCTCTTCGTGTCCTTCGTGGTGAGAATCCTGTTGCACATTATGTGCGCGATGCCTATCGCTTCACCTCAGCCTTGGGGAAACCGTAGGCCTCAAAAACTTTTGCCTGCCATTGGTCCATATGCTGGTGATGTTCCCAACTGACTGTGGAAAGTTTTTTGCCGCGTAGTTCTTGCTCGACGATACCGCCCTGCAGATAAAGCGAGGAGCTGGCGGGCTCATTTTCATCGGCGATTTTCTGTGATTCGGGACTCGCCATCCATTCAAGAAACAATAAAGCGGCATGGGAATTTTTGCTGCCGGCCTGAATCGCTTCTTCAAGCGATAGACGCACGGGCACAGGCTCGAGGGCGACGTATTGCAAATTGCCCAGCCGATCTTTTCCCATCGCCCGTTTGGTGGTGTGAAAATTGGGACCGATCATCATCGGCACTTCGCCGGCGGCGATGGAAGTCACGGTCCGGCTGCCACCGCGCACCCATATGGGATCTTGCGCCGCAATCTTACGGGCAAAGTCGATCGTCTTCTCCAAACCGAACGCCGGCACGAGCGCGGCAATTTCCGTCGGGCGAATATCGGCGGCGAATTTTTTGCCTTTATATTCCGGTTTGAGCAGGTCTACCCACAGCCTGGGTAACTTGTCCGGGGCGGTCATGGTTTTGTTGTACGCGGTCACCTGAAAGCGGCTGTAATAGCCGACCACGTTACGATGTCTCGGATCGATCATCGGCACCGGGATTTGCAGAATGCCTAGCTGCGCCATTCCCACGATATCCATTTTCCACAGATAGGGCAGATACTCGTTGTAGAAATCGGTGGAGAGATGAAGAATATCCCAGTCTTTGGCCATGCCGCTTTTGATCTCGAGTATATTGCGCCGTGCAGCGTCGGTGCCGGTGATCTCTTCAATGTGCAGATTGATGAACGGATATTTTCGCGTGAACGCTGTGATCGCCGCTTTGATCGTCGGCGGCTCCATCTCGGCGAGCACGCGGAGCTTGCCCTCTTGCCTGGCTTTAGTGACGATCTCGTCGTGGTTGGTGATAAACGTGTAGCCTTTGGCGTC
>JAERMN010000647.1 GCA_016844625.1 Deltaproteobacteria bacterium | reverse complement strand
CGGCGCCCTGCTCCATGGCCAATTCCAGCGCATGGCGCACCGCCGGGCGGGACAGCTTGGAAAGATCCGTTGGCGCGATGATTTTCTTTAACTTATTCATAAGCCTCCTCCTTTGCGCATACGGTGAACACCACCTCAACGAAGGCGCAAGAAACATGCCCCCCGCGCCGCACCGTTTGCACCGGCTTTTTACTTTGGTCAATAACTTGTTTTCGCAGCTTTGCGGAAATTTAGCGCTCCGTTCTCATTATTGAAAACAAAAAGTAGTTCAATGACCCGCAATCGGTGGAAGTCCCAGGGGAAAATTCGCCGCAGCTTTGGCACGGACTACCGGGAGGTACAATTGGATGAAAGTCCTCGACGTGATGACCCCTAACCCGCTGACCGTCATCGCCGTTGAATCAGTGAGCGTCACTAACGAACTGATGTCGGAAAACAACATCCGGCAGATTCCGGTGGTCGACGGCCATGAGCTTGTCGGCATCGTTACGGACCGAGACGTTCGCGCATTCCTGAGCGACGCTTTGCTGGCGAACCCGGCCGAAAGAGAAAAAGCATTAAACACGCCGGTGCGCGACATCATGACCACGGAACCGCTCTATCTCTCGCCGGATGACGATCTGCAGGAAGTGGTAGAGATGCTCATCGAGCAGAAGTTTGGCGCGATACCGGTAGTCGACGAAGCGGAAGGCTTGGTGGGGATCGTCTCGTACGTCGACGTGCTGCGTTGTTTTCTCAACCGGCTACAGGAGGAGTAACCATGAAGAACGGTAAAGAAGGAGTTGCCCGCGAAATCATGATGGGCAGTCCGGTGACGCTTAAACCAGAGGACACGCTGGATTTGGCCAATGACGTGATTTCACTGGGGCGCATCCGCCATATCCCGATCGTCGATGACGGACGGCTGGTTGGAATCATCACCGAAAGGGATCTCATCGGCGCCGCCGCCAGTCATATCTTCGGCCTCAAGCAGAAAAATAAGTCGGCCTTGCTCAAAAGCGTCTCGATCAAGGAAATAATGAAGAAGCGCGTTGTGACCGCCGCGCCCGACACGCCGATCAAGGACATCGCCCATCTGATGGCCGAGAAAAAAATCGGCTGCGTTCCCGTGGTCAGCGCCGGCATGGTCGTGGGCTTGGTGACGACGACCGACGTCTTGCGCTACGTCGAAAGCCTGGCGTGACCGCGCGAAATTTGGAATCTCGAATTTAGACTTTGCCATTTGAAATTCCTCGCGCAGCGGGGACGGAGGAGGTGTTATGAGCGGTTTCTTGGGCGACAAAGAAGTTCTCACCAGAGAGCGGATCAAGGAAATACTGCGCAATAAAGAGTACTCCTACTTCGAAGAGAAGGTTAATCTGCTCGAAGTAAGGGACGACTCATTGTTGCTGAAAATTTCTTTCTTGGTCGAACATAAGACGCGCATGATCGTGATCGAGGAAAAGGACCCCATCGTCGTGCCGTTTGGGGATTTTAAAGTGGAAGACTGGGGTGACGGCGTCAAAAAGATCGCCGACATCGAATGAGGCGGCGTCATTCGATGCTCTGGTTATGTCAATGTCACGCGCATCTCTCGGCCGCCGGCGCTCGCCATCGACCATCGTCTTTGCCGCTTTCCTGACAAAACTTGCCAATCACCTGGCGCTGCTCGCCTGCCTCGCCATCGTCGGCGCAGCCGCAGGCCGAGCCGCGCTAGGTCAACGATCCATCCTGTTGCTGGTTGTGTGCGCGGCGTTGGTGCACACGCTCGGGCAAACGCTTAAACGCCGCTCGCACAATCGGCAAACTACTTTGCGGGGCCCAACGTGATCGCCGAGCGTCTCGATACCGCCAAGATCGTCTTCGGACTCAAGGGCGAGATTGCCGGCGCCATCGACAAGCTTAGCGCGCGATCGCATATCCCAGAGCTCGCTGGGCAATTTCGCGCTCATAAACCGGACAAGCAAAACGAGCGTTACAGTTACATCGGCGACGCCATCGCCGTGCCGCACTTGAGGATCGACAACCTCGCCGAACCGGAATTGATCCTCGGCCTGTCACCGGACGGGCTCTTCTTTAACGATCACAAAATTAATATCGTCTTGCTGCTCGCCACGCCGGCCGAGCGGCCAGCCGAGCACTTGCAGCTCTTGCAGCGCATCTGCTCGCTACTGCCGGCAATCCGCGAGGACATGCTGAAGCAGCGCCGTGCCGAGCAGATTGTCAAAATCATCGCGCGCGCCGAGCAGCAGTCGGCGCTGCCGACTTATATCAATCTCACTCAGGAGCAAACCGGTTTCGAGCTTCAGACCGACCTTACCAACGGCTTGAGCTCGGCGGAAGCGCAAAGCCGCCTCGGCCACTACGGCGGTAATCTATTGCAGCGCTCGCGGCGCGATCCTTGGCATTTCAAGTTACTGCGCAACCTGTTCAGCTTCTTGGCGTCGATCTGCCGCAACTCGGCATCGCCATCTTGACGGTGATACTGGTCAACGGCCTGTTCGCGTTTCTGCAAGAATATAAATCGGACCGCGCCCTGGAGATGCTCCAGCAACTGATCGCGCAACAGTCAAAAGTCATCCGCGACGGCACCACCGAGGAAATTGCCGCCGCCGAATTGGTCCCCGGCGATGTCATCGTGCTTGAAGAAGGCGACTTGGTTCCCGCCGACTGTCGCATCACCGAAGCGTTCGAAGTCGAAGTCGACAACTCCTCGCTCACCGGCGAATCGACGCCGGCGCGCCGTTATAAATCCGATCAGCCGGTGCTGATCTCCGGCAAATTTCTCTGGATCGAGCTGCCCAATATACTTTTCGCCGGCACGTCGCTGCTCCGCGGCCGGGCGCGCGCCGTCGTCTTCGGCACGGCGATGAATTCGGAGATCGGCAAGATCGCCAACCTGACCCAAGAGATTGAAATCGAACAGAGCCCGCTGCAAAAACAGTTGCGCGCCACGGTTTACGCGATCGCCGCCTTGGCCGGAGGATTGGGCTTGGCGTTTCTCTTTCTCGGTTGGCTGGTCGCCGGCCTGACTTTCTTGGAAGCCTTGGTATTTTTCATCGGCCTATTCGTCGCCAACGTTCCCGAAGGATTGTTGCCCACCGTGACGTTAGCGCTCGCCATGGGTGTGCAACGCATGGCCAAGCGCCACGCTCTGGTAAAGAGTTTACCGTCGGTCGAAACCCTCGGCTGCACCACGGTGATTTGCTGCGATAAGACCGGCACCTTGACGCAAAATCTCATGATGGCCACCGAGATCACCGTCGACGGCAAGATCGTCGAAGTTTCCGGCATCGGTTATCGGCCCCAAGGCGAATTCATTCACGACGGCCAATCGCTTTCGTTGGAAACGATCTCCCACTGGCACACGCTGCGCCGTCTGCTCGACTGCGCGTTTATCTGTAACAACGCCAAGCTGGAGAAAAAGGACACAGACTTCCGCGTCATCGGTGACCCCACTGAAGGCGCGCTCAGCTGTCTCGCCGAGAAGGCCGGACTGCGCGGCACGCACCAGCGGCTGCACCTAAATCCGTTCGAATCGATGCGCAAGCGCATGAGCGTGGTGGTGCGGCCCTATCGGCAAAAAGACGCGACCATTTACGTCAAAGGCGCCCCAGTGGAAACCTTGGAGCAATGCGACCGCATCCACTGGGGCGATCAAATACGGCCGCTCACCGAGGTCGATCGCAAGCGGATATTAAAAGAAAACGACGCCATGGCCAGCCGCGGCCTGCGCGTGCTCGCCTTTGCTTACCGTGACGGCGGCGAACTGAACGGCGCGCCGTTTAATTCGCCGGACATCGAAAACAATCTTGTCTACTTGGGCTTGGTGGCGTTATCCGATCCGCTGCGGCCCGAAGTGGCGCCGGCGATTCATGCCTGTCACACGGCCGGCATCCGCGTCATCATGATCACCGGCGACTACGCGCTCACCGCCGCCAGCATCGGCCAACAAATCGGCCTGGGACAAAACACGCCGCTCAAAACTTTCACCGGCGCGGAAGTCTCCGAGATGGACGAAGGCGAAACGATTTTCGCCCGCGTCGCCCCTGAACATAAGCTGCGCATCGTCGCGCAATTGAAACAGATGGGCGAGATCGTCGCCGTCACCGGCGACGGCGTCAACGACGCGCCCGCGCTCAAAAAAGCCGACATCGGCATCGCCATGGGGCTACGCGGCAACGACGTCGCCAAGGAAGCGTCGAGAATGATTCTCACCGACGACAACTTCGGCTCGATTGTCGCCGCCATCGAAGAAGGCCGGGCGATCTTCGACAACATCAAACGCTTTGCCGCCTACGTGCTCAACAGCAACCCGCAGGAAATGTATCCCTATATCTTCTGGGTGCTGTTCCCGGATATTCCGCTGGCAATGACCGTGATGGGCGTGCTCGCCGTCGACGTGGGCACCGATTTGATTCCCGCCATGGGCCTCGGCATCGAACCGCCCGAAGAAGGCATCATGGAACGGCCGCCGCGCCGGCGCGATGAGAAAATACTGTCGCTAGAATTCATTTTGCGCGCCTACTTCGTTCAGGGCACCTTGCTCGCGCTCAGTTGCTACGCGACTTACTATTACATGGGCTGGGTGCTCGGCGCCGGGCAGCACGGGCAAAGTTTTTCGTCTATGTTCACTGCTATGCCCGCTTCGCCGCGTGGTTTGAAATTCTCTCAATCGACGCCGGCGTACCTGCAAACCTTGACCGCCTACTTCTTCCCGACCGTCACCACGCAAATCGCCAACGTGCTCTGCAAACGGTCGTGGAAGACGTCTTTGTTCTCGCCAACTTTTCTGAACCCCGCCCGGCGCCGCGAAGCGTTGGACGCGATTTCAAATTGGCGCCCGAAACCCTCCGCGCTGCAACTCAAATCCAACGGCCGGGCAAACTCGAAGTTCGAATCTGCCGTAATCGTCCCATTCACTGCCTGGCTCGCCAAGTTTTTCGAACGCCATTACATCGTCTTCAATCTGGTTTCCAATCCGCTCATTGATCTCGGCGTTCTTTTTGAATTGCTGCTCTGCTATTTTTTCTTCTACACGCCGCTCGCCGAGGTTTACTATTTCGCCCCCGTGCCCTGGCATGTCTATCTGTTCGCCTGTCACGGCACCGTCATTCTGTTCGCCTTCGAAGAAAGCAAAAAATATTACCGCCGAAAGGGTTGCCCACTGGAATTTCTCGGTTAATTTATATATTAACCCCGCCTCCTGAGGCGGGAACAACTAAATGGGATTTCCAAAGGGGGCGAGCATCTCCTTTGCAATATTTTAATAAGCGGCGGGGTTAAATCCCCGCCCGCGAAGTGGTTTCGTATAACCAAGCGGAGGACAAACCATGCCACAGCATGCCGATCAACCATGTTTTCATTGCCAGCGAATGCGCCCCTACGATCTCCTGATTCCGAGCGAAATGCTCAGACCCGCGCTCCAAGAGACAATCAAGAAGCACGATCCGAGCTGGACGCCCGGCCAGATGCTCTGCGTCGACTGTCTCGACCTCTTGCGCGAGGAATATGTCGAGGACGCGCTCAAAGAAGAAGTCGGCGAGCTGACTCAGCTCGAACAAGAAGTCATCCGGAGCATGAAGGAACAGGAAACCTTG
>JAERMN010000005.1 GCA_016844625.1 Deltaproteobacteria bacterium | reverse complement strand
CTCTATCTCTCGGCGCGGATGGTTTTAGAAATCGTCAAACTGAATAGCATGGAAAGCTCAGTAAGGAGTGAAAAGTAAGGAGTAAGGAGATCTCGCTCCTCACTCCTGCCTATTTACTCCATACCGATTTAAAGACATGCAAGCGGAAGAGATCGGACTGCTGCTCAAACAGGAACAAGGCCAGTTCCTGGCGTTCTTGAGCGCTGTCGAATATCGCCGTGGCGCGGGCCAGAAAAAGCGCGAAGAAGAGCTGGGACGCGATATCGCCCGGCTCCTTTCCGGCATGGCCAACGCCGACGGCGGCACGCTATTAGTCGGCGTCGAGCCGGACAAGAGCGTTACCGGCATTCCCTACGATGACGACGAGCTGCAAGCGCTGATCCAAGCGCCGCAGAATTTACTCAGGCCGCACCTGACACCATCCTGCGAGAAAGTCCGTCTCGGCAATTTGCAGCTGCTTAAATTCGAAGTCGGTTCGGCGCTGGAAATTTACCGCGTCGCCGGCGGCCGGTCGTTTTACCGCGTCGCGGCGGAGACCGTGGCGCTGCCGGCGGAACAAATCCAAGCTCTCAAGGAGGCCAAGAAAACCGTTTACTACGAGCGCCAGCAAGCGCTCAACGCGACCTGGTTCGATTTAGATGCCGAGTTGGTCAAGTCGTTCGTCGATAAAGTGCAGCCGGGCGGAGATCCCCAAGCGGTCTTAAGTCAGACGTATCATTTGCTCGACACCTCGCGGGCGATTCCCAGTCCCAACATGGCGGCGCTCCTGCTCTTCGCCAAAGATCCGACTCGCTGGCACCCCCGCGGCGGCATCGATTTCGTTAAATTTGAAGGCGCCGAGCGCCAGCACGGCGCCTCGCTCAACGTCGTCAAACGCATTCGCTTCGAAGCGCCATTGGTCCGGCTCATCGACGAAGCGGTCGGCCGCATCAAGGAACATATCCGCGAGCGGACAATACTTCACGATCTATTTTTTCGCGAGCGTCTCGAATACCCGACCTTCGCCTGGCAGGAAGCGTTAGTCAACGCGGTGGCGCACCGCGACTATTCGCTCACCGGGGCGTCCATCGAAGTCTGGATGTTCGACGATCACATCATGGTCAGGAGCCCCGGCCTGTTGCCGGCGCCGGTGACGTTAGAGCAGTTGCGCCAGCGTAAGAGCATTCACTTCTCGCGCAATCCCCTGATCGTTCGTACGCTTGCCGATTTGGGTTATCTGCGCGAGATGGGCGAAGGGGTGCCGCGCATGTTTCAAGAGATGGAAACCTACGGTCTCCATCCACCGGAATTATCCATCGACGGCTTCATCTTTACCGTCACGTTGCGCAACGCGCCGGTCTACGATGAAGCGACTCTGCGTTGGCTGAACCAGTTCAATGCCAAGCAAATCAACATGCGCCAACGCCGCCTGCTGGCCTACGCCTATTGCCACGGCAAGACATTTTCCACGACCGAATACGAGCGCGTCGCCGAAGTCGACCGCGACACCGCCTACCGGGACATTCGTCTCATGGTAAAAAACAACATCGTCGCGCCGCTCAAACCGAAGAGCCGAAGTTATCGAATTCTTGAGAAGCTCTAGCCCGGATTATTAATACGACGAGGGAAAAGATGGCAGTATGTCGATCGAGGTGTGACCCTGGAGGAACGAAGGCACCGAAGCGAATGTTTCATTTTGTGCCCGGCGCTCGGCACGATGTTTGACCTTTTCGCTGCCAATCTATAAGCAACTCGCTCCGCCTGCGTCTTCAAGGCACAACTGCTTTGCCTTCGTTTCGGCAGGGTTGCACCTCGATCGCTGTTTCACCGCGCATAATCCAGGCTAGGCATTGGCAAAATGAACTTTTCGCAATTGATGGGCTTGGCCAGCGGCCACGTCGAAGCGCGCATCGTTCAGACCGCGATTGAGCTAAGAATCTTCGACGCCCTAGGCGCTGAACCCAAGACCGCCGACGCTCTCGCACAGCTGCTCAGGTTAGAAACCCAAGCCACCGAGTTGCTGCTCAACGCTTTGGCAGGACTCAACCTGCTAAACAAGGAAGCCGATTTATTTTCGCTCGCCGAGGTTGCAAAACAATATCTTCTACAGAAATCGCCGCACTACGTCGGCGCTATGATTCAGTTCGATGCTGCGCTTTGGTCATGTTGGGAAAAACTGTCCGACGCGCTGCGCACGGGGAAGGCCGTGCGCCCGCCGAACATGTATCAAGCCGTTGCGGCGGAGACCGAGACTTTCATTAACGCCATGGATTCTCTGGTCAAGGCGCGCGGCGACGCCGATGTGCTTGCCTCTGCGATCGATTGGAACGGAGTTCATACGCTGCTCGACGTCGGCTCCGGCCCGGCGACCTACCCGATCGCGCTGTGCCGCCGTTTCACCAACCTCAACGCCACCATCTTCGATCTGCCGGCGACGCTAAAAATCACCGAGCGCTTTGTGCACGATGCTGCAATGACGGACCGCATCGAACTCATCGCCGGCGATTACCGTAACGATCCAATTCCGGGAGTCTACGATGTCATTTTTCTCTCGAACATCATTCACGGCGAGAACGAGGAGAAGAATACCGCGCTCGTAAGCAAACTAGCAGCGAACCTGAATAGCGCTGGCCGCTTAATCATCAAAGACCACATCCTCGACGAAACCCGCGCCAATCCACCCGTGGGCGCGATCTTCAGTGTGCTGATGCTGCTCACCACCGACGGCGGCCGCTGCTATAGTTTTGGCGAGATCACAGCATGGATGAACAATGCCGGACTGAACCGAGTACAGCGGGTCGATCTACCAGCGCCGCTCACTTCTTCCTTGGTCATCGGCATCAAGTAATTAGTATTACAAAAGAGTTGTGCTACAGTGAGCGTGAAGTCACAGCAAAGGCAAGGTAGCTCGCCATCGACCAGTCAGAACAAGACGCCAAAACCCAGGCGGTGATTGAAAACCTCAAGCCCGCTTGCATCTGCAACAAGATCCGCAAAGGCACCGTGCTCAAAGCGATCCAGGGCGGCGCTAAGACCTTTGAGCAAGTGAGCAAACGCACCGGTGTCGGCACCGGCCCCTGCGGCGGCAGGCGCTGCGGCTCCTTGGTCCGAGGCCTGTTAGGCGAACCTGTGACGAACTGTAACGACTGCGGCTGGCCGATGCTGGCCGGCGCTCCCTGCCCGCGCTGCGAATACGCCCGCCTGGGCAGTTAAGCCGCGATACACCGCCCCTGCCATGTTAGTTCGTTATGCCAGCGCGATTTTGACTCTCGCCGGAACCCTGGCGCTCGTACTCGGTTTACTCTACTGGGCCGGCACGGCTGGGCATCTCATGACGATGCATATGCCGCTCGGATTTCTAACCGTGGCTGCGCTCTGGGTGATTGGCATTGCACAGGCGGCCAAAGGCGGGAGTTGGTTGATCGCGGCCTACGCGGTCATCGTCGGCGCGATTACGATCGTTTTAGGACTGCTTCACGCCGCGCTTATGGCCGGCGAGTATCACTGGGTAGTCCAAGGCGTTCACTTGGCGTTAGGAATCCTCACCATCGGGCTTGGCCACATGGCCGCGGCGCGCTATCGAAAAGCTTCGGCGGGAGAATAGTTGAAGATCACAGATGGGATCGAGGACGGCAAGGCAGATTTCGCAAACTGCATTCCTCGGTCCTACATCCTCGATGATGGTCGTTAGGCGGCCTTTTTCTTGTCGGCAGCGAGCTTTTTTAGCAATCGTTTACGCTGATCTGCGCAGGATGTCGCTTTATCACCCGCGGCATCCTCCGCTTGGCATCCCATGCAGCCCGGACAAATCCATCCGCCGCAAGCGCAACGACCGCTCGCTTTACCGGCGAGACCTGGCGTAGTGGAAAAAGTTTTCTGGCAACGGCGACAGGTAAACTCTACCGCCACGTCGAGAATTTCCAAGTCGTCGAGGGGCGCGATGTAGCGCATCGACTGCCCAACCACCACCACGCGATATTGAAAAGCCTCCTTGCTGGACGGCGGCTCCAGTAACGCGCCATTTCTCGTGAAGCAGGATTTGATGGCGGTCGTGCCCTCGATCTTGCCTTCATAGCCCTTTTTCTTATGGCGCACCACGGTGCCATCGCGCAATCCAATATCTATTTTATCTATCATGTCGACCTCCGTTAGGAAAAAAATCCGGCTCGTTTACGGCTCGGTAGCTTTGTAAATAAATCGGCGCAGCTCTAAGTCCGATTCACAGTCACACATTCTAGGCGCAACGAATTCCCTCGCACGGCATCTTCATGCCCAGCCGACCTGCGAAATTGAATCAAGATGCGTAAATGTGAACATCCCTGTCCTCAATGCGCCGGCCGCGAGTGATTATTTTCACAATACTACAGACGTTGCGGCTAACGTCGCCGATCCCCGCCGCCGGGAAACCATCTTTAATGTATCGGCCAACATATTTTTCCTCGCCCAGGTTGATAATCTGAAGATAATCTTTGTTGTTGGTCCCTTCGAAATAATGCTTGCTCCCTGGGGCCGGACGATCCAACTCGGTTTGCAACGCCGTTGATATCTTGATTCCCACGAATAGCCGTTTCGTCAAATCAATCATCAGTCAGACTCCTTTGCCGTTCTGCGCTGCCCCCACAGCGCGTCTGCCGCGCCGCCGCCTTGTTCAGTTTGCGATTTTTGCTTGTTCCATCTTGAGCGCGATTCCGAGCGGCAAAGCATCGCCGGTGCTCAAAGCTGTGGCGAGTTTCTCCAACTCCCATGACGACACGGTGTCCTTGGCAACAGCTTCCTTCCCGCTGGCGTCGGGTTTTTTGTCGCCTTGGGGTGTTTTAATCACGTACTTTACGTTAGTGCCGTCCTTCAAGTTCAGCGAAAGAACTAGTTCTGTCTTTCCCTTCTCCTCTTGCGAAGCGATGGTTTGCAGCGAGTCGATGCGATTCGACGCCACGGTCTTCGCGACCGTGTCCATGTAAAGCCAGGTGAAGGCGCCGATGGTTGCGAACATCAGCAGCCAAGCGAATTGGCCGGTTCTTTGTTGGCGTTTTATCGCCGATTTGCGCTGGTGATCGAAGAACTGGCGGAACGTTTCCCGTTCGGCGGTCAATCTCTTTGTCGGGTCTTGCTCTGGGGAGGTTGGCGGTTGATCGAAAGACAGTCCGATACTGTTTAACACCATGCCCACGATTATCAAAACCAACGGCACGAGCACGATCAACATAATATTCATAAAACTCCATCCGAATGCAGGCTATGAATAACCCGCCGATTTAGGAAGAGGGAGGGTCGGCAGGACTGGAGAAGCTTTCGCCGTGGAATCATCCACGACGCCGCCCATGCCGGTGCGGACTGTGTGTCCCGTCTTCGCCCTCTTGCGCGCCAATAATGTCAAAACCTGCTGTATTGCCAATCTATAGGAACACAGTGAGAGTAGCAATCCCCAGGCCTTCGCTGACAATCAGTGAAATAATTTGGCAGCGCTTGCAAAACTGTTTCTGGCGCACCATGACGAGGCGCAATTGCCAGACCCGCAAGGTCGTTTTGCCGCACGAAAGGCTAAACCGGCCAACTCTCTGACCGATAAGCCTGGTGCCAAAACATAAATTCGTATCGGCTGCTCGTTATGAAAAGTTCTCTCATGCGCTTCTTCTCGTTGCTGCTCGCCCCGACGCCCAACTTGTCCATCAGTTGAACCTGCTCGCGCACCGGACCCCAGAATGGTTCCGACGCATAGGTCTCGATCCACTCCCGATAAACCTTCGGCTTACGGGGACGGTTTCGATATAGGCGCTTGCCCACTTCGCCATAGATCCAATAACAAGGCAGCACCGCCGCGACGAGCTCGCCGAGCGTGCCGCCGCGCGCCACCGATTGGAGATGATCGATGTAAGCCTGCGTCGTCGGTCCCTTGGCCACCTTGTCCAGCTCTTGCTGGGACCAACCGTGCGTTTTCCCGAAACTCGCGTGAAAGCTCCGCTCCACCTCCACGGCGCCAAGCGCGTGGCGGCAAAATAATTCCAACGTCGCTAAATCCGGCGACTTGGCGCCGCCCAGACAAAGCACTTGCGCGAAGTCGAGCAAGTAGACGTAATCTTGCAGAATAAAATAACTAAACCGCTCCATGGGCAGCGTGCCGGCATGAAGCTCGCGGAGAAACGGATGATTGTCAATCGCGCGCCATATCCGCGCGCTGGCTTTTCTTAACTCAGCACTAAATTTGTTCGCCATGAGTTGTTTTCTTCCTTGGCATCCTTTGCGTCCTTGCCCGAGAATAAATTTTAGTAATGCATATCGGCGTTGACGCCGCCGGACACCGAGATCGCCTCGCCTGTGATGCTGATCGACAACGGCGAGCAGAGAAACGTCACCACGTGCGCGACATCGTCTGCGGTGACCAGATGGCGAATCACGCTGCGCTGGCGCAATTCCTCCAGATAGGCGTCACGGCTCCTGCCCTGGCGCTTCGCCTGCTCGCCGTGACGCTCTAAGACCGCTTCGGTAATCGTCGTGCCAGGATAGATGGCAGTGACGTTGATGCCGAATGGGCCGAGAGTATTCGCCAGAGATTTTGTCAGCGAGACGCTGGCAATATTGCGCGCCGGCGTACTGATCGCCGTCCCCGGTGTGCGCCCTGCGCCGCCACTCAGGTTGATAATACGGCCCCAGCCCGCTTGCTTCATGTACGGCGCCGCCTCTCGGGCACAGCGGTAGTAGCCGAGAAATTTTTCTTCAAAATCCTTCATGATCTGCTCGTCGGTGATCGTTTCCATGCTGTCCGGGATAGTGCCGCCGACCCGGGCGGCGCAATTGGCAAGAATGTGAATGCCAGCCAAAGCATCCGCCGCGTTGCGTACGAAAGCTTTAATCGATTCGCCATCCAGCGTATCGACCACGAGCGGGATAATCTTACGGCCGGTTTCTTGAGCGATATCCGTGGCTACCTCGCGCAGGCGCGTTTCAGTCCTGGCGCCGATCGCGACGTCGCACCCTTCGCGCGCCAGCTGTCGCGCGATCGCTTTACCCATTCCAGCGCTGCCGCCAGTAACGATCGCCTTCTTATCTCGAAGCTGAAGATCCATACATTCTCCTCGACATGGCCGATAAGTTTTTGGCTTAGCCAAAGTAATTGTTCACCGCAGAGACGCAGGCCCTTAGCAACAATCCACTTTCCCCAAAATGAGCAGTCGCAAGCATTTAATTCGTTGAGGCAGAATTTGCAATCCTGATGGTTTTGGAATTTGTCCTGACGACCGCAGAGTTGACAGCCAATTGTAACACTTGAACGCCGCGCCCCACGCGCCTCGGCCGTGAGTGTTGCGAATGCGAACTACTCCCCCCGCTTGCGCACCTCGATGGCCGCGGCTTCCTCCTGTAGGCGAAAGAGCGACGCCGTGCTTTGCTCGGACCAGCCCCGGCTGATTGCGTGAACCATGGTTTGCTCGACCAATGCCGCGATCGGCATTGGCACGTCGTGTTGCCGGCCCAGCTCCGTTGCAAGACCAACGTCTTTGCGTGCCAGGCCGATGCCGAAACTAGCGCGGGCTTCGTGGTTTCCTTTGAAAGCGGTCTCAGAAAAGGTCTTTAACAACTGCTGCAGCTGCACGTCCAAACCCCAGTGCATGCATTGCCAAAGCATCTCGGGATCGACGCCGGCTTTGGCGCCCAAGACGAGTCCTTCGCCAATCGCTAGACCGATGCCGCGACGCACCAGGTTGTGCGCCAACTTGATCACGGTGCCGGTTCCGAGTTCGCCGGTATAGACAACCGTATCACCGATGGTGTCGAGAAGCGGTTTCACTTCCGCGTAGACTTCGGCAGCACCCGACGCCAACACCTGTACACTCTTGCTAGCGATGCCATTCTTGCCAACGATCAGTGGCGCATCCATCACTCGCGCGCCGCGCAGTTGAAGTTCCTTGGCGATTCGTTTGAGGAGATCCACGCTGCTGCTCGAGAGATCGACATAAATACTGCCGGTACGAACACCGTGCAATAGACCGCCGGCGCCAAGCGCGACTGCCTCGACTTCCACTGGACCGGGAAGCGAAGTGAAAACCACTTCACATCTGGTGGCGACTTCCGCGGGCGATCCCGCGCGCTGCGCACCCGCCGCGACCAAGGACTCGCATGCCTCCGAGCGAATGTCATGCAGCACCATCGGATGGCCAGCCTTCTGAATATTCCTGGCAATCACCCCGCCGATGGTGCCAAGACCAACAAAGCCGATCGTTTTCATCTACGCTCCTCGTGGACGCTAAGCCGTCGCGGCTAGTCCCATCTCACTCGGCCGATGGCGTCGAAGCAGTCTTCACCACAGAAGCACAGAGGTCGCGAGATTATTTTTCAATCTCTTTGCTCTGCGTTCCCAGCGCCTCTGGGTGATTTTTCTTGCTCTTCGCAACTTGTCTAAGCGGGCCCGCTATTTTTCACCCGCGGGCCGCGGCACCGGCTCCAGGCCAGGTCGAAAGTTTTTTTCATCCAGAAACTCGCGCATGCCGCGTTCGCGCGTGCGCTCCGGATCGGCGGCGCGCAACGCCATGCTCTTGGCACCCAAGTATTCATACGCTTGATCCATGTCCATGCCACGCACGGCGCGAATCGCTTGCTTGGTGTAAGCCAACACCATCGGGCTCTTGGCGATCAGTTCGCGCGCCACGGTCACGGTTTCCTCGCGCAACTTTTCGGCCGCCACCGACAGCGTCGCGATGCCCAACTCCACCGCTTTACGGCCGTCGATGGTCCGCCCGGTCATGGCATAGAAGAGCGCGTTTCGATAGGACACCATGTCGCCGAAAACTTTGCTCACGTTGCCGCCAGGAATGATGCCCCAGTTGACCTCCGACAGACCGAAGGTCGCGTTATCCGCTGCGATCACGATATCGCAGGCCGCCAGCGAAACGAACGCACCGCCGTAACAGTAGCCGTTCACCATGGCGATGCTCGGCTTGCGCGACCAATTGAGCAACTCCGTCGCCCAGCGCCGGTGCGCCGTCGCCGCGCGAAAGCGCGCCACGGGATCGTTATCGGTCTCGCGAAAATACTGCTTCAGATCCATCCCCGCGCTCCAACTGTTGCCGGCGCCGGTAAGCACGATGACTTTCGTATCCCTGTCAGTCTCCAGACCATACAGAATCTCTTCCATCTCGACATGCAGCGTCGGGCTCATCGCGTTACGCTTCTCTGGCCGATTGAACGTCACCCAAGTGATGCCATCCCCGTCGGTCTCAACCAGCACGCAGCTGTATTCTTTTTTGTTAGCCATATGGATTCTCCTTCATCAATGATTACGACAAATTGCTTCGATGCATGACCGCGAAGCTAGTCGATTTACAGTTTCGCAGTCAAGTCGGAGATGCGGACAGGAGGTCGTGGTTGAGTCCAAGCTTTAAAGTTTGGCGAAGCTATTCAGAATCAGGCTTGCGTTCTTTCCTAAGTACACTGCAATCCTGTAATCACTCCAGCGCCGCGAGATGTTGGCTCACGTCGGCCCAGGGATCGGCCATCTTTTCGTAGCGCGCGATATCCTGCGGCCTAAGCCACCTAGTGATCGTGGTTTCATAGGACGGTCGAGATTTGATCCGCTCGCACCACTTGGCGACACCGGGTTTGTCGTCCCACATGGGCGTCGGCTGCAATATTTCGAGCCGCACCATGTACGGCGTTGCCGCAATATCGGCGAGCGAGTAGTCCGGCCCGGCGAGCCACGCCCCCCGCTCGGTCGACTCCTCAATCCATTTGAGCAGCTTTACAAAACTCTTGGTCGCAGCCGATGCGAGAGCAGCAGCGTTGTCAAAAACCTTACTGCAGAGTTGCGCAGTGAATTGTGCATTCATTCGTTAACTATTCTTTCTACGAGCGACGCCGCGCCAAGCTTTTTCGCCCTTGGATCCTGCAGCGCGACTTCTCCCAATATGGCGCTGAGAGAATCCGGTGAAGGTGTCAACATCGGCTCAAAGAGTTCGGCAAACACGCGGTAACATTTTTCGAGGACTTGAGGTTTGCTACTCAATCCCGGCAACTTTTCTCCGATCGTTTTGAGCGTTGCCCGCGGCTCGCTCTTGAAGAAACGAATACTGTCGCGATAAATGGCCGCCACTTGCGTCACGAGCTCAGGGTTAGCCGTGAGGAATCGCCGCGTGGTCGCGAGCGGCACCCAGTGGCAATCGAGATTGAGCGTGTCGGCGATGATGCCAAAGCCTTCCGACTCGGACAGGAATGCTTTCTCCGGCGGCAACAGTGCCGCGGCGATCTCACCCGAACGCAGCGCTTCAAAGCTGCGGTCGTTGAGACCGAGATCGACAAGCTCTAGATCACGCGCACTGTCGAAGCCCCATCGGTGTAACAACGCGAGCATCATCATCCCCGCCATCCGGCGCGGCTGATTGATGCCGACTTTCTTGCCTTTGAGATCAGCGCTGGAAGCGATCGTTTGATTCGCCACCAGGTAAAACGCCGGACGATTCAAGATGCCGCCGATGATGACGAGGTCGTTGCCGTTCAGGCGGGAGAAAATGAGCGACGGAGCATTGGGCGTGCCGATCGGCGTTACGTGATTGACGATGTCTTCAACAACTTTTTCTTCATCCAGCTGATTGATGATCTCGACGGCAATGTTCTGCTTTTGAAAAAGTCCCGCGGCCACGCCGATATATGGCAAGAATCGTCCGATGCTCGACGTGCCGATACCAATCTTGATCGCTTCCATCCCTAGCCTCAATCCAACTGTAATGTCGCCGGTTCGTTGGCCATGCGCTCGCCCATGCCGACGTGACGCAGTCTTTCCCAAAGCTTATCGACTTCAGCCATGACGGCTTCGTCCGATTGCTCAATATCGATCAAATGCGCGATCGGCACCCAGCACGCGCGACCGGTGACCCAGAACACTTCCGAACGATTGCCTTCGGGATCGAAGTAGTAGCAGCCAAGCGCGCTGACGTGATTCACCACCGCATCGATGCGCAAGCCTTCGGCGATCAAGCGTCGATTAAATGTACGAAGATCGTTTAGCGTCGCGACCCGAAGCGAGATCTGATTGATCATGCGCGAATCCGCATCCTCAAGCCGGCCACGAAACAGCGCGATCTCGTGATCGGCTCTGTGCGCATCCGTGCTGAAGAATACAATGCCCGCGCGCCAGTTCTGCTTGGTGATACGCATGCCGAGCGTGTCGCGGTAAAACGCCACCATCTTTTCCAAATCACGCACATAGATGCCGACATGTCCTAACCCGATGACTGCCGCCATTGTCGCCTCCGGTTGATCATGATCGATAACCCTGCCGCCTTCCGTCTAGCCTTGTATCGTTAAGTCCCGCGAGCAATCAAGCCCGGCAAAGCCGAAACCGATTCGCAATCTATCGCGCCAAGATGCCAAGGAGCAAAGGTAAGAATGAAATAATTCCGCACGTGGCGTCTTGGTGCGAGTCAATCCCCGTAGCATTTACGCCGTGCGTCGCGCGCCGCACTGTCGTTTCGCTCTGAGACTTGATACAAGGGAGGGCGTGCAATCCTCGAACAGCGCTGAACCGACAACCAAGGAATCGAAATTCTTTTACGGCTGGACGATTGTCGCCGTCGGTTTTCTCGCTCACATCGCATCCACATTTTCTATCTCGAGCACGCTCAGCGTCTTTCTTAAACCGCTGTCGAGCGATCTTGGTGTCTCGCGCGGCGTTTTTTCCCTCATCCGCTCAGGCGAGGTCCTGATCGGCTCCTTCGCTGCCCCGCTCGTGGGAACACTTTTAGATCGTCATGGCGGCAAGTGGCTCATGGCCGCCGGCGGGGTGGTTTCGGGAATCGGCTTTCTGCTGCTCGGACAGGCGCGAGATTTTTGGCAGTTCCTGTTGGTCCGCTGGCTGGTGATCAGCCCAGGCGATGCGCTGATGGGTCAGATGGTCGTGAACGTGACGATCTCGCGCTGGTTTGTTCGCATGCGCGGCCGCGCCCTCGCGCTCACCGGCATGGGGCATGGTTTAGCGAAAGTTGGCATGCCGCTCTTTGCCGCCTCACTCATCGCCTACGCGGGTTGGCGCGGCACGTGGGTGGTCTTCGGTTTTTTAACACTGGCATTGGTCGTCGGCCCGTCACTTCTCTTCATGCGGCGGCGCCCTGAAGACATGGGTTTACTGCCGGATGGGAGATTGACCGCCGAAAACGAGAGCGGCGCCGACACGCGCGATACTCATGCTAAAAAAATCAATCACGGTCCAGCCGACGACGTCGTTTGGACGCGGCGCGAAGCGCTCGGCACTCCGGCCTTCTGGCTCATCGTCACGACTTTCGGCGTCGCGCACGTCGGCGTGAGTGGACTGAACCTGCACGTCTTCTCCTTCGTCAGCGATCAAGGCCATCCGGCGACGGTGGCGGCGCTGGTCATGAGCACGATAGCCATCATGCAGTTCAGCACGCCGATTGTCTGGGGACTCTGCGCTGAGCGCATGAATATTGGCCGGGTCATTATGGCTAAGTTCATCATTCAAGCCGCTGGGATTTCCTGGGCGTTGTCCGACCCTGGGCTAGTTTCGCTCTACGGCGGTTTTTTTCTTTATGGCATCGGCATGGGCGGCACGTCGATCTTGGCGGAATTGATTTGGGCCAATTACTTCGGTCGCATTTCGCTTGGCAAGATTCGCGGCATGGGCTCCTTAGTCACCCACGCCTTCAGCGCCGGCGGCCCGCCGTTTTTCGGTTTTCTTTTCGACGCCACGCAAAGTTATCTGCTTTCGTTTAGCATCTTCATCGGCCTGCTGATTGTATCAGCCGTGTTGAGCCTCTTCCTCCGGCCACCGACGAAGTAGCGAGAGCATTGCCCGAATTGACGAAATGGTAATCGAAGATCCGATAGCAGTTCAGTATCTCCTTGACAGCCGCATGAAGCGTTTCCTATAACGATGGGCAATCAACGCAGCACTCGCAATAACTCGGTATTGATATCTTGGAGGCTCTCATGACTGACCATGTAAAAAACTTCTTGCCCCGCTTCCGCTACGGGATGATTCATCCGCGCTCCCACGAGGGGCGCAATCGCGGCGCCGGTTACCAGTTCTACCGGCTGGTGCCGCTCGACGTCATGGAATTTTCCGCCGTCTTGGGGATCACCAATTACACGCCGGAAGCGGTCGAGAAGGCGCTTAGCAATTATTGGAAGTGTGTCGAGACACTGGCACAGGAAAAAGCCCAAATTATTGTCTTAGGTGGCGCCCCCGTATCCGCCGCATTGGGTCGCGCGCGCGTGCTCAACCTTTTGCGCCAGGTTACGGAGAAAACCGGGATCCCTACCGACGCACCGCTTGAAGCGCTGATCGCATCGATGAATCATCTCGGACTTACGAAACTTGCAGTCGGTAGCCGCTGGGCCGAGCCGGTCAACGACGCGCTGGTGCGTTACCTTGCCGATGGCGGCATCGAAGTCGTCGGTATCACCAAGCGAAACCAGTGGGGCGCTGAGTCCGCCGCCATGTCTTTGGAAGAAGGCTTGAGCATGGCGCTCGAAGTCGGACGTGAAGCGGCGCTGTCGTTTCCTCATGCCGAAGCCATTTCAGTTCCGGGCGGCGCCGCGCTGTGCCTGCATGTGATACCCGCGCTTGAAGAAGAATTTGGCAAACCCGCGTTCACAAACATGAGCACCGAAGTGTGGAACGACCTAGTGCGCCCCGGCATCATCAAACCCATCCAAGGCTGGGGCCGGCTACTTTCAATCGGGAGCTAAACCGCAACACTAACAGAACGTCGCGATTGAAGACTGCGTTGCAAAGTCCATCCTACTCACCGACCGCGTCATTTTGGCGGTTAGATTATCGCACAGCTGCACAGCCTTTCGCTTCACTAGGAAAATCATCATGGGCAAAATCGCGATTTTGCGAATAAACGGTCGCAAAATGGTTAGCGAATTGCCCACCAAGCCTTGACAGGGTGTATTCTCATCCTTACAATCAACGCAACCACTGTAACCTGACCGAGATCGCCTAAGTCATTGACTGCATTGGGTATTAGGCCTAAAAACAACAAAATTCATTGGCCTTGATGGTTAATAACCGGCCTGGCCTCAGAATTGAATCAAATTCTGAACAGAGATAGCGTTTCAAACGTCTAATTTGCTGACTTAACCAACGATTGAAGTCCGTCGGTTGAGGAACTGCGTACGACGTTGAGTCGTTATTTGAGGAGAGCATCATGTTACCCGAATTGGACACAGAGCGAGCCATGGAAGAGAATCACGACAATCACGACTTTCCCAACATGGAAATCCAAGAACCGGAAATCGGATTCAGCGCCGCGCCGAGTGACGAAGTTGAGCCCGAAACTAAAGAGTCGGACTTCGCGCTCAGCTCGGTGCAGCAGTATTTACGCGACATCGGCACGGTAGGGTTGCTCACGCGCGAACGCGAGATCGCTCTCGCCATGACCATCGAGAAAGGGCAGCAACAAACTCTCCAGGCGCTGTTCTCGACGCCGATGGCGTCGCGCTATATCAGCCAGCTCGCCCAAGCGGTGGCCGCGGGGGAACTAGAACTAAAAGAGGTTTTGGAGAAATCCGAGGGTGACGTCGACGAAGCCAGGGATAACCGGCTCGATCCCAAACCGTTCTTGCATGCGGTCGCTAAGCTGCGCCGGCTTCGTCAGAGCCAGGACTTGATTGACCGCGGACTTAACCACAAGCGCATCTCCAAAACACGGCAATCTTTATTAACCCAAAAGCAGGCTGCGTCCATAAACAAGATCGGCGAATTGATCAAAGGACTGCATCTTGCCAACGCCCACGTCGACGAATTGATCGGCCGTTTAAAGCAGGCCGCGGCACGGATCGAGGCAGCGGAGCATCAAGCGCACGGTGCCAAGAAAGCAAAGCGGGAAGAAATTGCCGAAGCGCTGCAGAGCGTCGTTGAGTCGGTCGGCCTACCCGCGACGGAAATCATCGCGCGGGCCCGATCCATCGACGCTGGCGAAACCATCGTGCGGGTGGCGAAAAAAGAATTCACCGAAGCTAATCTTCGTCTCGTCGTCAGCATCGCCAAGAAGTACATCAACCGCGGCTTAGGCTTTTTGGATCTGATCCAAGAAGGAAACTTGGGCCTGATGCGCGCCGTCGATAAATTCGACTACCGTCTCGGTTTCAGATTTTCGACTTACGCGAGTTGGTGGATTCGCCAAGGCATCACTCGCGGTCTGATCGACACCGGGAAAACCATTCGTATTCCTGTGCATCGCGTCGAGTCGCGCAACAAAGTTCTCCAAACCGCGCGGGAGATGCAACGCAAACTCGGCCACGACCCTAGTCCCGAAGAACTCGCCAAAGAGTTAGGCATGTCGGTCGCGGATATGTTTAAACTCGTGCAAACCCACAGCGATCCGGTGTCGCTCCAGACTCCGGTATGGGAAGACGGCGACGAGCTCGGCGATTTCGTCGAGGATCGGATCAACCCAGAACCGGAAAACCGAGTGATGGACGGTTTGGTCTGCGCCGAGGTCAGGAAAGCGTTGGCCGTTCTCACGCCGCGCCAAGAAACCGTGCTGCGCATGCGCTTTGGCATCGAGCTCAAACGTGACTACACGCTGGAAGAACTGGGGGAAAAGTTTGCGGTCACACGCGAACGCATCCGCCAGATCGAACAGAAGTCGCTGCAGATCTTGCGCAATCCGAACCGACGCAAGCCCTCGGTGTCAGCAGCCAAAGAATCGGATCTGAGCGTGGAACTAAACTGAGCAGCCGACTGGCGTTAACTGGTTATTTTTTTGCCTAAGGTTTAACGATTCAATCACCAAGGCACCTGGGCACGCAATAATTCGCGCCTGTCATAGATGCCGACCGTTCCATTGCTCGCATACCAATCCAGCTTGACGGCCATTGCGCTTTGCCGTTCCGAGTATCGCAACTCACTGCGCATCGACATTGCGAAGGACGCGCTCCCGGTCACACACCGCTTGACCGAAGGAGTCAAATATCTCGACGTCACTTGTCCGGAATATTCCGACATGGCGCCGATCTTTAAGCTGGCGCGAGAAATTGCCAAAGCCAAGGAATAATTTCTGAGAATCGCCCTTGCTTGTATGTTTCGACGCGGCTCGACGACCCACGCTGCGAAACTTGCTGACGCAAACCGGCCCTACCGCCCGCCACCCTGGTAGAGTCTAGCGAGATCATGTCGATAGGAACCTTGCGCAGGCGAACGCGCGTCGCTGCGCATCTGCCGCACCCCTTCATCCACGTTGGTGTCGATCATGGCATGATTGGGATCTCGGTAGACACCGATCGGGTCTTCGCCCCGCTGGACTTTGGCAATTTCATTCTTCATCAACTCGCGCAACATGATCACGCCTCTGTCCGTCGTCGCTAGCCGCTCATGGGCGCGGTCGGCGATCGGTCCTTGAGTCTCCCAAGCCATGTGATCCTGCGGAATGATGTGTTTGACCGTGTAGCGCGTGAATGGATGAACTTGATTTGGCGGATCTTTATACGGCCCGTTGTACACCACTTCGGGGTCGTAAGTTTCTTCAGGCTCACTGCCGTTTTCGGTGGGAAAAAACAGCACGTGGATATGCAGCGTGTGTTCATCGTCGACGGGAGTCCGGATCTGTGTGCTCGGCCCCTGGCGTAAGATGGTCGGGAATAAGACTGGATGCTCGTCGACCACGCCATTGACATAAATCCGCTTTTTCATCACGCCATGCTCGGTTAAGTAAAACTCCGAACTAGCCACATCGTCGGTGTAGCCACGAGTCGTGCTCGCCGGCACGCGTTCGCCCCGGCCGTAGAATTCCTGATGCAGAATTTGTAAGTGCGCCGGGTCCACCGAGTTCTCCATGGCTTGGAACCAATTACAGTCTAGCTGGGGGTGAATAACGATTTTTCGGTGGCCGTCTTTGCGAAATAGTGTGTCGTAATGAGTTAACACGGGCGCTGGCGCAGGACCCATGTAGGCCCAAACCAGGTTGAGATGTTCCTGTACCGAATACGCCGGATGCTTCACCGTTAAGTGAAATTTACTGGCCGCCGGCTCAGCCGGACATTCAAGACAATTGCCCATCGTGTCGTACAGCCAGCCATGGTAAGCGCATGCGATGCCGCGCTCCTCGACTCGCCCGTAGACAAGAGAAACACCGCGATGCGAACAGCGATCGGCAAGCAACCCCAACCTGCCGCTCTTATCGCGAAACAGCACCAGGTCTTCGCCCAACACCCGAACAAATTTGGTCGGCTCGGCCTCAGTAAGTTCTTTGGCGACGGCTATCGGATGCCAATAGCGGCGCAATACTGCCCCGCCCGGCGTCCCTGGGCCGACTCTCGATAGCATTTCATTTTCTTCTTGGGGCAACATGAAATTACCTCTGAAATGACGAACTGTTTCCGATCGACCAAGTATAGCCTTTTAGCCGCAAAAGCGGGAAGCAGTCAAGGGCGGCAAGTGCCATCGAATCAACCCCACTGTCAGACCCAATTGCCGGCAGCGCGCCTCGCGAATTGGCTGAGCCCTTTTCCACCTACTTGGTTTTTTCGCCAACGACCAATATACCCGGGGCGAAATCCAGATTGAGCAATCGCAACAGCCCACGATAGCGCCAGGAGCGAAGCCGCTTTTTCCAAGTCATGCGAACGATTCGATAACCCCAGAAACGGCTGAACCCAGCGGTTCCCATCCAACCGGCAAGATGGCGCAATCGATACGGCGTAATGTGGGTGGAGTCGGACCAAAACGACATCGGATGATAGACATTGGGAGTCGAGACAAACAAACGCCCGCTTGGCAGTAGCAACTCGTGAGCTTTGCGAAATAACTTGAGCGCCTCGCCGGGCGACATATGCTCGACCACCTCAAAGCAACCGATGGCATCGTAGGCGCCCGAAATCTCATCGATCGAGTAAAAATCGTGGGCGTGGGTTCGGTCGATATCCATGCTCTTGTAGTCGACTTCACCCTTCACGGCATTTTCAATGTAGGTCTTGAGCGTGCGCTGATTGCCGCCGATATCGAGCAGTTTCATGCCGGGCTTCATGAAGCTTGCCAGCGGCTCGCGGTAGTCATTGACGATCGGGAAACTAAGAATCGGTTTATCGAGCTGGTCTTCGGCCAGGTTCTTCGCCCGATTTACGATGCTCCAATCGACGTCCATTTTTTCAATTGGCTCTAGTTTGGCAAATCTTTCGCGGCTGAAATAAGTCTCGCACAATCGAATCGCGCGCTAGATCTTTGGCGTCGCCAGCCCTCGCAAAAGCTTTCTCGGCAGCGCGCGCCAGTGTTTTTTTCCTAAGCGAGCGCGATTGTAAATACCGCGCAGGCTTCGGGTAACGAAAATATTCGCTTGATCGATGAATGACAAAAAAGGGGTTTTCTCGATGGCGAGGATGCCGTCCAGCTGGCCGAGAACCTTATAGCCTGGCGTGCGCAATACTTTCTCGTCAATTAAGCGGCGCACCCCTTCCCAAGAATAGGTATCGTGAAACGCGATGATGCCGCCCGGCACGACATGCGGCGCCCAGCAATGAAAATCCATGGACACCCCTTCGTAGCGATGATCGCCGTCGATCCACAAAAAGCCGATGGGCTTATGCCAACCCTCGACGGCTCGCTCCGACCGCATCACCATTGGACTAACTCGATCCTCAACGCCGGCACGCGCTATGTT
>JAERMN010000184.1 GCA_016844625.1 Deltaproteobacteria bacterium | reverse complement strand
CAAACCAAAGGACTGACCGGAGCACAAAGCATGCTGCGCGTGCTCGCGAAAATGGGCGTGGAGAAAATCTTTGCCTCGCCGGGCTCGGAATGGTCGCCGGTGTGGGAAGCCCTGGCGGAGCCGGGAGTGGAAGGCATGCCGCAATATTTGAGCACGCGGCACGAAGAAGTGGCCATCGGCATGGCAAGCGGCTATGCGAAGTCCACCGGCAAGCTGCCCGCGGTAATGATTCACACGACCGTGGGTTCGCTGCACGCGACCATGGGCATGCGCGCGGCGGTCCGCGAGCAAGTGCCGATGGTGGTATTGACCGGTGAATCGGTTGGTTTCGGTGAAGATGAAGGACCTGATCCAGGAGGGCAGTGGTTAGGCCACTTGTCGAATATGGGAGGGCCGGCGCAACTCGTCGAACAAACCGTCAAATGGAGTTTCGGTGTCAACAACAAAGCGATATTGCCGGCGACGATTCAGCGCGCTTGCCAGCTCGCCATGGCGACGCCCAAAGGCCCCACATTTGTTTCACTGCCGATGGAATATCTGTTCGCCAAAATGATTAGGGACGTTGCCGGAGATCTCGGTTACGCGCCGGGCGCCACCGCCGATCCGAAGGGTATAGAGGAACTTGCGAAATTATTGGTAGGGGCGAAAAATCCCGTGATCGTCGTTGAAGACGCCGGGCGCACGGTAAAGTCGGTGCACTGTCTAGTCGAGATCGCCGAACTTTTGGGTTGCGCCGTGTGCGAGACCCGCAGCACGGGGTCGCTGAATTTCCCGCGCACCCATCCGCTCCATAGCGGTTACGACCCGAAAAAAGCTTTGGCTGGCGCCGACGTGATCTTTTTGTTGTCGGTTATCGCTCCTTGGCATCCGGCGTCGGTCACGCCGGGTTCCGGAGCGACGGTGGCGATTCTCGATGAAAATCCGCTGCGTCACGATATGCCGTACTACGGCTATCAGGCCGATCTCTGTTTGAGCGGCGAAATCGAAAGCTCCCTCGAACAACTTTTGGCTGCGCTCAAAAAGAAGGTCTCCGCCAACGATTCGTCGCGGCAACAGCGCGCCGAGGAAATCGGCAAGAAAAACCACGCCCAGAGAAAAGCCTGGCGCGATGAAGCACTAGCGCTGGCCAACCAGAAACCGATGGATACCCGCTGGGTCGCTCACGAGATCAGCCAGGTGCTGCCCGCTGACGCGATGGTGGTCGAGGAGACGATCACGCACCGTTTGGCGCTGCACCGTTATCTGGACGGTGTGAAGCCCGGCTCGTTCTTCAACGGTTGCATCGGCGGACTCGGCACCGGCCTCTCGACCGCGCTCGGCGTTAAGGCCGCGAATCCGAAGCGCCCGGTGATCTGCATGATTGGCGATGGTTCGTTCAACTACGATCCTTCGCCAGCGGTTTATGGGGCGGCCCAGGAGCATAACCTGCCGTTTTTGACGATCATGTTTAATAACCAGGGCTATCTGTCGCAAAAGTCAGGCATCCCGAAATATTATCCAGACGGTTGGGCCGTCAAGTCGAACAACTTTTCCGGCTTACATATCGTGCCCTGTCCCGAGTACTCGCAGCTCATGAAGGTCTTCGACGGTTACGGCGAGAAGGTCGAAGAGCCGGGGGAAGTGCGCAAGGCCGTGGAGCGTGGATTGCGGGCCGTGGCGGGCGGCCAATCGGCTTTGCTCGACATTCGACTAAAAGCGGTCGAAGACATCGTCGAGCGCGGCGAAGGGTAAGCTGAGGGTTGCGGATCATTGTTGCTAGGCAGGGGCCGGGACGATCTAGGATCACCGTGGTAAATATAAAAAGCCGGGCTTGGGCCCGGCTTTTTCGTTCATAGTGTGCGATAGAGAGTTTCACTAGGGGAATTCATATGGGCAGCAGTTTCCATGATGCGTTGACCGCCGCGCGCGACAAGAATCACAGCAAGGACCATCCGTTTTTCGATTTATGGGCCGCGGGCAAGCTTACCGGGGAGCAGACCGCTTTTTACTGCACGCAGCATTTTCATTATGTCGGCGACTATCTGAACTGGCTTGCGTATGAGGCATCGCAGATTCCCCGGCGCGACGTCAAGGCGTATCTGTTTGAAAACTTGGGCGACGAGGAAAACCCCGACGATCGCCACTTGGATATGTTGAAAGACTACGTCGCAGCCAGCGGCGTCGATCGCGAGAGCGTCGAAACGTCGATCGTTTTGCCGGGCACGGATCAATTGCAGAACTGGGGTTGGCGCATGGTCTATCACCAGCCCTGGCAAGCCGCGTTGGCCGGCATGTTCATCGGCTTGGAGTCACAATTTTTGGATATCTGCAAAAAGATCGTGCCGGCACTGCACAAGCATTATGGGTATAAGGAGCACGGGCGGGAAATCCGCTTCTTCGAGGAACATATTCACGCCGACGAAATCCACGGCGCCAAAGGTTTCGCCATCGTCGAAAAATATTGCACCACGCCGGAGCTGCAAGCGGCGGCGCTCAAGCAAGTGAAAGAGGCGACGATCCGGCGCTGGCGTTATATGAACAACATTTACTGGTACGCGCTGCACGGCCGCGAAGACGACACGCCAACGCTGCCGGCTTAGTGCTCGCCGCTGTACTCTTAACCCTCGCCCGCTTGCGGGCGAGGGAAGGGTGAGGGTTGTCTCTGAGCGAAGTCGCCCTCACCTCTGTCCTCTCCCAGAGGGAGAGGAAGTAAGAAATTCAAAGAAGGAATTCATCATGAGTATTCGCATCGATAGCGGAGTCGTAGTCGGCTGGTCCGGCACCAGTCATGAAATTGTTCTTAATGGTTCTGTTTTCCTTGAGGGCGATACCATTAAGTCGGTCGGCACCGATAAGTCTCAACCAGCCGACCGCGTGATCGATGCCTCCGGCAAGATTGTCTGCCCGGGGTTCATCAATTTGCACGTTCACTCGCAGCTCAATATCGGCGATTATCTGCTCACCGATGTGACCAAGAAAGATTATCTCGCCGCCAACTGGTTTGTCTTCGGTGCGCCGTTGAAAGAAAAAGTCGAGCCGCCGGCGCCGCCCGCGGTTGCGATGGGACGCAGATACGCGCTCTACAGCGCGCTAAGAAACGGCGCGACCACGGTGCTTGATCCCGGTGGCGGGCCCGGCGCGTTGGATGACTACGTTGCCATCGTCGGACAAACCGGCGGTAGGGTTTTCTTCAGTCCACCGTTTCGTAGCCACGATATTTTTACCGACGCCGAAGGACGCCATTATTATGAGGAACGTTCGGACAAAGGCCGTCCTGGGCTAAAAGCCGCCGTTGACTTCATCAAGACATTTCACGGCGCGCATAACGGCCGTCTGCAAGGTATTTTGAATCCCGCCCAAGCGGAAACTTGCGAGCCGTCATTGCTCAAAGAATCGGTCGCCGCAGCAAAAGAATTGGACGTGCCTGTTCATATTCACGCCGGCGGCAACTTTCGCGAGTTCTTAGAAATCCTCAACAAGTATCGCAAGCCGGTTGCTGAGTATCTCGCCGATGTCGGTATTCTCGGTCCGCGCACGACTCTAGGCCATATGGCGATCACCGGCGGCCACTCACGGGTCGATTATCCGCTCGGCGACGAGCTAAAGATTCTTGCCGAAACCGGCGCGACGGTCGGCCATTGTCCACATAAATGCGCCAAGATGGCCTTCGCCATGGAATCCTTCGACCGGTACTTGGAAGCGGGAGTGAGAATTGGCCTCGGCACGGATACCTATCCGCTCGATATCGTATCGGAGATGCGTTACGCGTCGCTGATCTCACGGCTAGTTGACCGCAATGCGTCCGGCGCGCGCGCGGCGGCGGTCTTCAATGCCGCAACCATCGGCGGGGCGACCGCGCTCGGTCGCTCGGACCTCGGCCGGCTCGCGGTTGGCGCGAAGGCCGATGTCGTAATTATCAATCTGCGCACGACTCGCTATGGGCCGGTGCGCGATCCGATCAATGCGCTGGTCGAATACGGTAGCGGCGCGGATGTCGAGACCGTGATTGTCGATGGCGAGGTGGTCGTGGAAAACGGCAGTTCGACGCGGATCAATGACGACGAGTTGCTGGCGCAAGCCGAAGCTGGGGCGAAGCGCGCGTGGGACAGTTGGTCAGCGCGCGACTGGAACGGCCGTAGCGTCGAACAAATCATCCCGCCGGCATTTCCGACGCGTGGATAGAATAGGGAAGATTAGGAATCGGAAATTTAGCCGCAAAGAACGCAAAGCGCGCAGCTGGCGCAAATTTTCCAGTGATCGGGAATGCTCGAACACGGAGAATTGACTCCCGCCAAGCATGTCCTGAGCTAAGTCGAAGGGGCGCAAAGTACGCCAAGTTCGGAATCGAAAGATTGATAATTTTACAAACCATCCTGTTCATTATTCCGACCTTTGCGGCCTTGGCGTCCCTTCGACGAAGTTTACCCTGAGCTTAGTCGAACGGGCTCAGGGCATGCTTTGCGGGAGATATTCCGGGACTGACCGGTGCGCGAAGCGCACCCTGCGAAAACCTTCGTGTCCGGAGCCTGTGGTGAGCCCCGTGGAACCATGCCTTCGTGGTGAAAACTATCCTTATTTTATTCGGTTGCGGCTTCGTCGCGCTAGGTTCTTTGCGGCTAATCGTTCAAGATTTATTGTCCATTCAATTGACCCAACCTGAATTTTCCTGGTATCAGAGTCGAAACCTTCAATCGCGATAGCTAAGTGAGTTGATCGGAAAGGTTCAAAATGCGCTACGGATTTCTCATCGATCAGAACCGCTGCATCGGCTGCCACGCCTGCACGGTGGCGTGCAAAGAAGAGCACAACATCGCGCTCGGCGTGAATCGTACTTGGGTGAAGTACGTCGAGAAAGGGCAGTACCCAGACACGCGGCGCCACTTCGCCGTGCTGCGCTGCAATCACTGCGACGACGCGCCGTGCATCGAGATCTGCCCGACGGTTTCGCTTTTTCGTCGCCCCGACGGTATCGTCGACTTCGACAACGAGCGCTGCATCGGCTGCCAGTCCTGCATGCAGGCGTGCCCCTACGATGCGCTTTACATTGACCCTGAACGCAACACCGCGGCGAAATGCAACTTCGACGCGTCGCGCGTCGAGATGGGTTATAAGCCCGCCTGCGAAGTGGTCTGTCCGACCCAAGCGATTCTCTCCGGCGATCTCGATGACCGCAACAGCGCCATCAGTAAGCGCGTGGCGATGGAAAAAGTCAGCGTGCGCAAAGCTGAAAAGGGCACCAAGCCGAAACTTTTCTACGTTGGCGTCGAGGGCGATTTGCTAAACCCGACGATGATGGAGCCGCAGGAAAGCTACTTCTGGGCCGACAAGGATCCCGGTGAAGATCTCTACGCGCTCAGAGTGAAGAAAGCCGATCGGCCGACGCCGGGGGCGGCGCGGGAAGTTTACGACGTGCCGCACCTGACTCCGTGGGGCAAGAAGATCGCAACCTATCTCTGGACCAAGTCGATTTCCGCGGGCGTGCTTTTGCTGTCGGCGCTGTTGCTCAACATGGGTTTCGAACAAGACGGGATATTGCTCAGCGTGTTCAGTCCCATGGTTTCGCTGCTGTTCTTAACCGCAACGATGGTTTTGCTGGTGCTCGATCTTAAAAAGCCCAGCCGGTTTTTCTTTTTGCTGACTAAACCGAATCTTAATTCATGGTTGGTGTTAGGCGGGTACGTGTTGATGGTTTTCGGTTTGCTTCTGGTGGCTTGGTTGGCGTTGATTTTTACCGGCGGGATGCTTTACCCATGGCTAGTGTGGTTGACCGCGATGTTCGCAGTCGCGTCGGCGGGGTATTCGGCGTTTCTTTTTGCTCAAGCGCGCGGGCGCGATTTCTGGCAGAGCCCGCTTCTGTTTTGGCATTTGATCGTGCAAGCGTTCGCCGCCGGCGCGGCGTTTCTTATTCTCATGCGCGCCGTCGAAGCTCTGACCCCTTACGCGCTCATGTCGCCGGCGATGTTTGCTTGGCTTAACCAGGCCTTGGTCATCGCATTGCTCGCCAGTCTCGCGATGATCTTCGGCGAGCTGTTTATGAAACATGGCGCCGAAGACGCGGTGCGCGCCGGTGAATTGTTGCTCACCGGCTCGCTCGCTAAATCGTTTTGGCTTTTTGCCATCGGCCTTGGCGCCGTAGCGCCGATCATCTTGATGCTCTGGCCGATTAGCTCCATCGTGCCGAACATAATCGCCGCGGTTTTGGTCCTGTTCGGTCTCTGGATGTACGAGCATCTGTGGATCAAAGCCGGCCAGGCCGTGCCACTGAGTTAAAGGAATTCCCCATGGCTGATCATCGCATCCCGCTAAATCCTGACGCTTTAAAACTAGACGTGCCCAACGAGCTCGCCAGCTATCCGCCGGTGGAAAAATGGGATGACTGGGTCGAGTACGACACGGCCGAGTGGCCGCGCAAGGTTGAAAAGTATTGCCGGATCATTCCGACGATCTGCTTTAACTGCGAAGCCGCTTGCGGTCTGGTCGCGGTGGTGGAAAAGGATACCAATAAGATTCGCCGCTTCGATGGCAACCCGGAACATCCCGGCAGCCGCGGCCGGAACTGCGCAAAA
>JAERMN010000183.1 GCA_016844625.1 Deltaproteobacteria bacterium | reverse complement strand
TTCCGCTCGCACCGTGAATATTGGCTGCAACGACTGAGCGGTATTTTGCCGGTTTTGAATTTACCCACCGACATGCCTCGACCGCCGGTGCAAGGGTTTGACGGATCGAGGCTGGCAATTCTGTTGCCCGAAACTTTGCAGCTAAAGCTTAAAGAGTTGAGTCGAGAAAATGGCGTTACGCTTTTTACGACGCTGCTCGCGGCGTTCAAGACCCTGCTTTTCCGCTACAGCGCTCAGGAAGATCTGGTCGTCGGCTGCCCGGTGTTAAATCGCCGGCTGCCCGAGACTGAAAATTTGCTCGGCTCGTTTGTCAACACCCTGGTGCTGCGCACGAACTATGCGGGTAGTCCGAGTTTCCGTGCAACGCTTCGACGTGTCCGAGACACTTGTGTAGACGCTTTTGCCCACCAAGACTTTCCTTTTGAAAAGTTGGTTGAGGAATTACAACCCCAGCGCGACGTGGCCCGTAACCCGATCTTCCAAGTCATGTTCGCTTTCCAAAATACTGTGGTTCCATCTCTCGAACTGGCGCGACTTCGGTCCGAACCCGTCGAGATTGACGGCGGGATGACAAAATTCGATTTGACGTTTTCTCTCATGGATCAGGAACATGGCATCGCCGGCCATATCGAGTACAGCACGGACTTGTTTAAGCGCGACAGGATCGAGAGGATGGCTCGACATTTTCAGACCTTATTGGCAGGAATCGCCGTCGCTCCGGACCAGTCCATTGCAACGTTGCCAGTAATGACCGAGCCGGAGCGACAGCAAATTCTTTTCCAATGGAACGCCACCACCGCGGAGTATCCGAAAGATAAGTGCATCGACAAACTGTTCGAAGAGCAGGTCGAGAAAACACCGAACGCCATCGCTGTGGATTTCGAAGATAAACAAGTCACCTACCGTGAGCTGAATCGCAAAGCCAACCAACTCGCGCACTATCTAATCAGTCTAGGCATCGGCCCCGAAAAGCTGGTCGGCATCTGTGTCGAGCGCTCTGTCGAGATGGTGGTTGGGTTGTTGGGGATTCTGAAAGCCGGCGGGGCTTACGTGCCGCTGGACCCCGCGTATCCCAAAGAACGGCTGCGCTTCATGCTCGACGATGCACGGGTTTCTGCAGTCGTGACCCAGGAAAACCTCCTCGACCGTACTCAGGACTCAGCGCTCAGCACTCAGCACTTCGACCTTTGCCTCGATCGCGACTTACCGATGATCGAGCAGCAAAGCAGCGAGAATCCAACAACCCACATCGACTCTGACAATCGCGCTTACGTCATCTACACCTCCGGCTCGACCGGACAACCCAAGGGTGTTCAAATCGAGCACCGCTCGGTGGTTAATTGCTTATGCTCGATCGGTCGAGAGATTAAGCTTTCGCGGCGAGACGTCTGGCTGGCCGTGACGACAATCTCATTCGACATTGCCGGCCTCGAACTTTGTCTGCCATTGATCACCGGTGCGAAAATAATTCTGGCGAGTAAAGGTGAGAGCAGCGACAGCGCGCAGCTACTGGCTCGACTGAAAGCTTCTCAGGCGACAATCATGCAGGCAACGCCTTCGTTGTGGAAGCTTTTGCTGGAGAACGGCTGGGAGCGTAACAACAACTTCAAGATTCTCTGTGGCGGCGAAGCCTTATCACGTCAACTGGCCGATCAGTTATTGAACCACAGCAGTTCGGTTTGGAATCTCTACGGCCCGACCGAATCGACGATCTGGTCAACGCTGGCGAAAGTTGCCGCGGATGACAAACCGATTTCTCTCGGCCGGCCCATCGCCAATAGCCAAATCTACATTCTCGATGCCGGCTTACAGCCTGTGCCTATCGGCATACCGGGCGATCTCTATATCGGCGGCGACGGACTGGCGCGGGGTTACTTGAACCGCCCGGAGCTGACGGCAGAGAAGTTTGTCGCCAATCCCTTCAACGACAATCCTAATTCCCGCCTATACTGCACTGGGGATCGAGCGAAGTATCACTCCGATGGAGACATCGAATTTCTCGGCCGGCTCGACAATCAAGTAAAGATTCGCGGTTTCCGCATCGAGCTCGGTGAAATCGAAAGCGTACTCAATCAGCATCCAGCCGTTAAAGAGTCCGTTATCGTTGCTTCTTCATTTCCTCCCCCTCGACGGGGGAGGATTAAGGTGGGGATGATTCCTTCGACAACCGATGTGCCGGAACAAGCACCCCTATCCCTGCCCCTTCGACTTCGCTCAGGACAGGCTTCCCAGGTCGAGGGGGAAGAAGTTTCGGAATCGGATCGCAACTTAATCGCTTACTTCGTGGCCAACGCTGAGAAGACTTCAACAACTGAATTACGCAGCTTCCTGAAAGAAAAGGTTCCCGAGTACATGGTGCCGTCCCTGTTCGTGGAATTGGACGCTTTGCCTCTGACACCTAACGGTAAAGTCGACCGCAATGCCCTGCCGCAGCCCGATGGTGAACGGCCTCACTTCGATCAAGGCTTTGTTGAACCGCGCAGCGAGATTGAAGAACTGATCGCTCAGGTCTGGCGCGAAATATTAAAGCTCGACAAGATCAGCGTCCACGACAACTTCTTCGAGCTCGGCGGCCATTCGCTGCTCGCCACCCGCGTCGTCGCGCGCTTGCGTAGCAGCTTTCACGTCGACATTGCTTTGCGCAAGTTATTTGAATTGCCAACCGTCGCGGGCTTGGCGCAGCATGTTGATATTTTGCGCCATAGCGAATTCGGCAGCAACATCGCGCCGGTCGTGCCAGTCGATCGAACTCAACTGCTGCCGCTGTCCTTTTCCCAACGCCGACTGTGGTACTTGCAAAAGGTCGATACGAATTTGTCGGCCTATAACATCCCCGCGGCGTTTTGCGTCAAAGGCGATCTCGACAGTGCAGTGTTAGAACAAGCGCTCAACGAAATGATCGCGCGCCATGAAGTGCTGCGAACCTACGTCAAGGAGGTCGACGGCCAGCCGCGCCAGGAAATCTTGCCGAGCTTGCGGATTGCGCTGCCAGTGATCGACCTTACGCACTTGCCCGGCGAACAAGCGGAGACCGAGGCAAGACGGCTTACCAGCGCGGACGCGCGTCAGCTCTACGATCTTGCCAGCGCGCCGCTCATGCGCGCGATGCTCGTGAAGCTAGCCGTAGACAATCATGTCTTCATCCTGAACTTCCATCACATCATCGCTGACGGCTCGTCGCTGGCGATCTTCTACAAGGAACTTGCGGCGCTCTATGACGCTCAGCAGGATAACCAGGCGGCGCCTTTGGCGCGACTGGCGGTCCAGTATGTCGATTTCGCTGCTTGGCAGCAGGAGTGGCTCAAGTCGTCGTCATTCGACACGCAACTAGGTTACTGGAACCGTCAACTCGCCGGTTTGCCGGAGCCTGGCGCGCTGCCGACCGATTTTGACCGTCCGATGTTGCCAACCTACCGCGGCGCCAGATTGGCCATACAATTATCCGACGAGCTGACTGGCTCGCTGAAAAACTTGAGCCGCCAGCAAAGCGTCACGCTGTTCATGACTCTGTTCGCGACGTTTAACATTTTGCTGTCACGAATCAGCGGTCAGGAAGACATCGTCATGGGTTCGACGATTGCCGGCCGCAATCACCCCGAGACCGACGGTCTGATCGGATTTTTTATCAATGCCCTGCCGCTGCGCTGCGATCTTTCCGGCAATCTAAGTTTCGTGACCTTGCTGCAACGCGTCCGCGAACTCTGTCTCGATGCCTATACCAACCAAGGCGTGCCTTTCGAAAAGATTGTCGAGGAAATCAAGCCGCGGCGTGAGCCTGGACGTAATCCGATTTTCGATATTCTTGTCAATATCGCCGACGCCTCCGAGCGCGTACTGACTTTGGCCGGGTGTGACGTGACCAAGCTTGCGCAAGTCGATCCGGCGGCAAAATTCGACATCGTGCTGCACGCACCCGAAGTGGACGGAAAGATCGAACTGGCGGTCGTCTACAACACCGCGCTATTTCACGAAGGTCGAATTACGCTCCTGTTGGAACAATTCGCTTCCCTGCTCGCGCAAGTTGTCGATAACCCAGAGTTGCCCATCGGCCAATTGTCTTTGGTGACCGATGGGTCGCGCACAGTGCTACCGGATCCCAAAGTAGCTCTCGATGATAGCTGGGAAGGAGCGATCCACGAGTTGTTGGCTGAACAAGCGCGTCGTTCGCCGGCAAAGCTAGCTATTGTCGATCCTGAACAAAGCTGGACTTACGCTGAGCTCGATCGATGTGCCAACCAGCTAGCGAATCGCCTCATCGCTTGCGCTATAAAACCGAATGATTTGATCGCGATCTACGCTCATCGCAGTTCATCTCTCATCGTAGCGCTTTTCGGCGTTGTCAAAGCCGGCGCGTCATTTCTGATCATGGACCCCGCCTACCCGGCGGCGCGATCCATCGACTACTTGCGCATCGCCCAACCGAAAGGCTGGCTCCAGCTCGAAGGCAGCGGCGAGCTGCCGGCAGAACTATTGAGTTGTCTGGACAGTTTGCAGTTGCGCTGCCGGATGAATGTTCCACAGTCGAAGGCGGAGATTTTAGAAAACTTGTCTGCATTCGCCGAGACCGAACCAGCAATGATCGTAACTGCCGATGACCCGGCGTACGTCGCGTTCACCTCCGGCTCCACCGGCGAACCCAAGGGCGTCGTCTGCCGCCACGGTCCGGTCACTCACTTTCTGCCGTGGCAAATGGAAACATTTGACCTAGACGAAATGGATCGTTTCGCGCTGCTATCGGGTCTCGCCTACAGCCATCTGCATCGTGATGTTTTCACCGCATTATCCCTTGGCGCGACGCTTTATATTCCCAATCCATCCGAAGCTCGTTCTCCAGAACATTTAGCTCAATGGCTCGAAAGCAATGCCATAACAGTTCTTCACCTCACCCCGGCTCTCGGCCAGCTGCTGTTAACCAACGGCGACGCTCGCTTGCCGTCGGTGCGACGGCTGTTTTTCGGCGGCGATGTTCTCACCACCGAAATGGTGGCGAGCGTTCGCCGGCTCGCGCCCAACGCGACAGTCGGCAGTTTCTACGGCGCGACCGAAACCCAGCGCGCGGTCGGCTACTTCGAAATCGCCAAGGATTCGGCAGCCGCTCACGTTGAAACATGCAAAACCATTCCACTAGGCCGCGGCATCAAAGACGTGCAACTGCTCGTGTTGAATAGAAGTCAGCAGTTAGCGGGCGTTGGCGAGCTCGGTGAGCTTTTCGTGCGCAGTCCGCACTTGGCCGGAGGTTACATCGGCGACGAAAAGCGGACGGAGCAAATGTTTATTGTCAATCCCTTCACCAACGATCCGCAAGATCGCCTCTATCGAACCGGGGAGCTGGGACGATATCTACCCGACGGTAACGTCGAATGGGCCGGCCGCAACGACCGCCGAGTGAATATCCGCGGCTTTCGCGTCGAACTGGAAGAAATCGAGATAGCACTAAAGCAACACCCAACAGTCAAAGACGCCGCAGTCGTTCTGCGGTCTCTACCTCCTCCCCCTCGACGGGGGAGGACTGAGGTGGGGGTGAGTGACGCGATCTCGATGCCGAATGCGACACCCCCATCCCAACCTTCCCCCGTCAAGGGGGAAGGAGTTTATGATTCCGGCTCGGACTTACAACTCGTGGCCTACATCGCGGCCCATGAAGAACCGCAAAGCTTGGCAGATTTGCTCCATTCCTACTTAACCACTCGGCTGCCAAACCACATGGTGCCGGCACATTTTGTCGTTTTGCCGACCTTGCCGCTGACTCCCAACGGCAAGGTCGATTACCGGTCGCTGCCCGCGATACAATTCTCAGCTAGCGCTGGGGCATCGACATCGCCACGCGACGAGGTTGAAAACAAGCTATGCAAAATTTTTGCCGATTTGCTCGGGCGCGCGAGCGTCAGCATCGACGAAAACTTTTTCCGCATCGGCGGCCACTCTTTACTAGCAGCCCGCGCCGCCGCGCGCATCGGCGACGCCTTCGGCGTCAACCTCGACCTGTCAACGTTTTTAGAAAACCCAACGGTCATCGGCTTAGCCAAGAAAGTCGACTCTCTTCCCGCCACTGGACAGACGATCACGGAATCGGCTAAAGATCAGCGCGAGGAGTTCGATTTATAACCACCGGCGAATTTATCGCATACCTTCAAGACCTCGGTGTTAGGCTCAGCGCCGAAGGCGAACGCCTGCACGTAAGCGCGCCGAAGGACAAGCTGCCAACCGATCTGCGCGCTCAGATCGCCGAACGTAAAGCGGATATTCTCACACTTTTACGCCAGCGATTTTCGCCTAAACGGATCGCCGCCCCGCCAATCAAGCCGCGCGCACGCAGTGAACCCGCGCCACTGTCGTTTGCCCAAGAACGGCTTTGGTTCTTGGAACAGTTGGAGCCGCAAAGCGTCGCCTACAACATCTGCCGCGCATCTCGACTGTTTGGAAACCTAAACATTTCAGCGATTCAAGCCAGCCGAAATCCAGCGCCGGATCAAAGCCGAAGCCGAACGTCCATTCGATCTATCATCCGGACCGTTACTTCGATCGACGCTGCTCCGTGCTGGCGACCAAGAGCATGTGCTGATCCTGATGACGCACCACAGCGTTTCCGACGCCTGGTCGATGGGCATATTGACGCGCGAGCTCTGGACGCTTTACGAAGCATTTTCGCATGGGAAACCGTCGCCGTTCGAACACCTGCCGGTGCAGTACTCGGATTACGCGGTGTGGCAACGTAACTGGCTTCAGGGTGAAGTGCTCGACACCCAGCTCGATTACTGGAAGAAGCAACTCGAAAATCTTTCCATCCTCACTCTGCCAACCGATCGACCGAGGACGCCGCGTCAAAGCTTTCTCGGCGCGCGGGTTTCCGTCGCGCTACCACAAGCGCTAACGGCATCCTTAAACGAATTGTCCAATCGCAATGCGGTGACTCCTTTCATGACCTTACTCGCGGCGTTTCAGCTGCTGCTTCATCGCTACACCGGACAAGAAGACATCGTGATCGGCTCCCCCGTCGCCAACTGCGCGCCGATCTGTCTGGAAATCCGTCGTTTCGCGAATTGCTATCACGGGTCAAAGATACCTGCGTGGCCGCTGACGCGAATCAGGACTTGCCATTCGAAAAGTTAGTCCAGGAACTCCAGCCCGAGCGTGATTTAAGCCGCAACCCGCTCTTCCAAGTCATGTTCGTCCTGCAGAATGCCACCAACCCTTTCAGCGGAATTCCTGGCCTACGCGTCGAGCCGATTGAATTGAAAACCACCCGCTCGCCCTTCGACTTGTCAATGTTCCTGAGGCAGCGTGATGGAAAGTACATCGGCTACATCGAGTACAGCACCGATCTGTTCAACCGCGACCGGATCGAGCGCATGGCCGGCCATTTTCAAACTCTGTTAGAAGCCATGGTTGCCGATCCGGATCAATCCATCGCCACACTACCAATTTTAACGGATGCCGAGCGTCACCAAATTCTAGTCGAGTGGAACGACACCGCCGC
>JAERMN010000182.1 GCA_016844625.1 Deltaproteobacteria bacterium | reverse complement strand
CGGCGCAGTTCCGGCGCGCCGTCTTGTTTATTGATTTCACCAAGCGTAGCCATCGGTTTTATTGCGCCGCCGGATGAAGTTTCTCGAGATAACTTTCACCGCGCCGAAACAACGCAAACATAAACGGCGCGAGCACGGCGGCGATCAGCGCCTCCGTGACGATATACCGCGCCGCGCCTTGCCAAAAACCTTCGGTGCTCAAAAACACGGCCCAAACCAATACCAAGCCAACGCCTTTGACCAGCGCGGCCAATAGGACGATGATCGAACTGACAATCGGATGATGCAGCCAAATCGAACGCGAGCCGAGATAAACAGCGATAAATACCAGAGACATGGCGAAAGCGTTAATCCCTAGAAGCGGGCTCGAAATAATATCGACCGAATAGCCCAAGAGAAACGAACCTAAAGCGGCGCCGATGGTGGGATGATGCAGCCCCCAATAGACGCAGAGAACTAAAATGAGATCCGGCACGATCGGACCGATCGGCAAGAGGCGTTGCAGTGTGGTCTGCAAGATAACTAAGAAAATGCCAATGGTGAAAAACATCAAGGAAAGTTTCATTACCGGGTCTTGTACAACCAGAGGTTCAATTCTGCGCTGGGCCGTTTTCGGCGCCGCTAGCAACGACTAAGACTGCTTCGACCCGCGACGGCTGCACCGCCGGCAAAACTTCGACGAACTGGAAAAGCCCGAGGTTCTGCTTGTTCACCTTTGTCACCGTCCCGACCATAAGCCCTTTGGGGAACACGCCGTCTAAGCCAGAGGTAATCAGCCGGTCGCCGACTTGAATATCTTCGCTTCGTTTCATGTACTTCAAGACCAAGCCGTTCTCTAACGAACCGGAAACGATGCCGCGGCTGCGGGTGCGCTGAATCAAGACATCGATGCCGCTGTTGGCATCCGTGAGGAGAATCACTTTCGCGCTACGCGTGCTGGTTGAAACGACTTTGCCGACGACACCCAGAGGTGTGACCACCGCCATGTCTTTGTGCACGCCGTCGGCGCTTCCCTTATCAAGCACGCAGCCTTGAAACCAACTGCTGGCGCTGTCGGCGATAATCGACGCGGTTAGTGCTTTCGTCGGCAGCTGCGCGCGAAAATCCAACAACTGTTGCAGCTTGCGATGGGTCGCCTCCGCCTCTAAGAGTTTCTGCCGCTCGACCTCGAGAGTCTGAATGCGCTTGCGCAGCCTTTCGTTTTCCAACTTGAAGCCCGACATGGTCAGGTAATTTTCCTGAATGCCGATCAGCCAACCGGAAGTTGCCTGCGCGGCGATCTGCAGCGGCCGCAAGAGCCACATCAACACCACGCCCACCGGTTCATTCGTTAATTGACCGCGCGCTGAGACAGTTAGAATGTAGAGGGACAAGAGCAGGCAGAAGCAGGCACTAACGGGAATCTGGTTCTTGCGCAGAAAAGCGAGCATGGCAGGCTAGTTCGCCTCGGACAGGCGGGAGGTGTGAACCCTTGAGCCTAATGAACCGCGACCTCCCTGAGCAGCGAAATTTCATCCAAAGCCTTGCCAGCACCCATCACCACCGCGGTTAGCGGATCGTCTGCCATCATGACCGGCAAACCAGTTTCTTCACGCAGCAGAATATCGAGATTGCGCAGTAGCGAGCCACCGCCCGCCAGAACAATACCACGGTCGACGATGTCGGAGGCCAGCTCGGGTGGCGTGCGTTCAAGGGACAGCCTGACCGCTTCGACGATTTGATTGATCGGTTCCAGTAAGGAATCGCGAATTTCCTCGTCGGTAATGACGACGGTTTTCGGCACGCCGGCGACTAAATCGCGCCCTTTGATCTCCATCGTCTGCACTTCGTCGCCGGGATAAGCCGAACCGATGGTAATCTTGATTAACTCCGCGGTACGTTCGCCGACCAGTAGATTGTATTTCCGTTTGATGAACTGCGCGATCGCCTCGTCCATCTTGTCGCCGCCAACCCGCACCGAACGAGAGAAAACAATGCCAGAAAGTGAAATCACCGCGACTTCGGTCGTGCCGCCGCCGATGTCGACAATCATGTTGCCGGTCGGTTCGGTGATCGGCAGACCAGCGCCGATAGCCGCGGCCATCGGCTCTTCGATTAGATAAACTTCGCGCGCGCCGGCGGATTCCGCCGACTCGCGTACCGCGCGTTTCTCGACTTCGGTGATACCGAACGGCACGCCGACGATAATCCGCGGCCGCACCAAGGTGCGCCGGTTGTGAACTTTCTGAATAAAGTAACGAAGCATCGCTTCGGTAATTTCGAAGTCAGCGATCACTCCGTCTTTGAGCGGCCGGATAGCGACAATACTGCCGGGCGTGCGTCCCAACATACGTTTTGCTTCGGCGCCGACCGCGAGCACTTTTTTGCCACCGCGCTCGTTACGTTGCTGGACTGCCACCACTGACGGTTCGTTGCAAACGATCCCTTGGTTTTTGACGTAAATCAGTGTGTTGGCGGTTCCAAGATCGATCGCAAGATCGTTGGAAAAGATGCCAAAGAGGGCATCGAACATCAGCAAACTCCTTCTTATGCGCGAAACAGAAAGACTCCAGCAGAGCGAAAATAACAGATTTGGCGGAACCAAGCAAGTTATTAAAAAAATTGGAGAAATCTCGTTTTAGCAGGCCCGCGAACGGTTGCATTGATGCGGCCCATTTTCTATCATAGACGTACCTTTTTTACGCCATTTAACCGAAAGGTTCCTTGCCCTATGCTCGATTTTTTACGCAAGCGCAAAAGAAATTGGATCATCATATTTTTCCTCGGCCTGATCATCGTGGTTTTCGCCTTGTTTTACGGTGGCAGCAACAGACTCGGCGACAAGTCATCCGCGGAAGTCGCAGAGGTCAATGGTGAAACGATCAGCCAGCGTGAATTTGCCCTGAATTATCAACGTGCCGTCGAGCGCTACCGGCAGATGCTCAAGGGCCAGCTCACCGAAGATATGATCAAGGGGCTCAACATCAAAGGCAACTTGGTCGAAGAACTGATTCAGAAAAAGTTGATCATGCAGGAAGCCCGAAGCCTGGGTTTAACCGCCAGCGATGACGATGTCGCCGCCCATTTGGCGAAAATGCCGGAGTTTCAAATCGCCGGCCGGTTTAACAAAGAGCATTATTTGAAAATTCTCGAAGCTAACCGGCTGTTTCCCGCTCAGTTCGAAGAAGAGCAACGCGAGCAGCTGACGCTCAATCGTCTCTACAGCGTCATTCTCGACTCCGTGCAGGTCAACGAAACCGAAGTTCGCGAGCGCTATCGTCTCGAGCACGAGAAGATCAATCTCAACTATATCAAACTGGCGCTTGGCGATTTTGCTTCGCAGATCAAGCTCAATGAAGACGATATCAAGAACTTTTATGAGCGGAACAAGGAGTCGCTCAAGGAACCGCTCAAACTGCAAGTCGAATATCTATCCTATCCCTTCGACAAGTACGCGGCCGCGGCTCAAGTTTCCGACAAAGAAGTCGAAGAATATTTTCAAGCCAATCAAAATGACAAATTTCGTAAGCCCAAAGAGATCAAAGTTCGTTACATCTCGCTGCGTGTGAAAGCGGAAGCGGACGAGAAACAAAAACAGGCCGTGCGTGAGCGCGCCGAGAGAATCCTCAAGGAAGCACGCGGCGGCAAAGATTTCACGCAACTCGCCAAGCAGGAATCCGACGATCCCAGCGCCGCCAAAGGCGGCGATCTCGGCTGGATGACGCTGGGGCAACTACCGCCGCAGCTAGCGCCGATCTTCCAACTGGAGAAAGGTCAGGTCAGTGGCGTCATTGAAACGCCGATGGGCTTTCAGATCGTCAAGGTCGAGGATACCAAAGCGGAAAAAACTCCGTCTTTGAAAGAAGCGACGGCTGAAATCACCAAGACACTGAAAACCGAGAAAGCCAAACGCGAAGCCGGCAAGATCGCCGAACGCGACCGTGAAAAAGCGCTGTCTGGCACGGACTTTAACAAGCTGGCTGCGGAAAGCGGCGCAATGGTTAACGTCACTCAATGGATCGCCAACGGTGAAGTCGTTCCAGAGATCGGCCCCAATCAGGAATTTTACAAGAGCGCTTTTGGCTTGGGCGCCAAAGATGTCAGCTCGATTGTCACTGGTGCCGCCAGCTATTATCTTTTGCGTCTCAAAGAGCGCAAGGAGCCGACGATTCCGCTACTGGAGAACGTGAGAGCGCAAATCGAAAAAGGACTGACGGAATCCAAAGCTTACGAATTGGCACTGCAAAAGGGCAACAATCTGATTGAGCGGCTTAAGAAAGAAAAAGACATTAGCAAACTCGCCGCCGCCAACGACCTGAAACTGGAAGAGACTGGCTGGTTTCAGCGCAACGCACCCCAGTTGCCAAAAATCGGCGAACTTGCCGATTTGAGAGCGGGCGGAATCCCGTTGTCCGCCCAAAAACCGTTGGCGGAGAAGCTCTATACTCAGAAAGACGCCGCCTTCGTGCTTGCGTTCAAAGACAGCCAGCCTGCCGACATGGAACAATTCACGCGGGAGAAGGACAATCTTAAAAAACAAGCCCTCGCGGAAAGCCGCCAGCTCGCCCTGGTCAAGTTCTTAGAAAGCCTCAAGGCCAAAGCAAAGATCAAAGTGAATGACGCGTTTATCGAGACGATCTGATTTTTCTCGGACATGAACAAAATTAGAAATTCGAAACTCGAAATCCGAAACAAATCCGAATGATCAAAACTAAGTCTTTAATGTTCCAAACAGGCCCGTTTCGGATTTTGTATCTGGGATTTAATTTTCAGGGTTTGTTTCGAATTTCGATATTCGGATTTCGGATTTTCTGTCGCCGTCATCTTGACGCGATAAACTTTGTTAAAGTCATTGTGTTGAACATTTAAACGGTAAGAATCTGACGTGCAGATCGTTTTAGTCCGCCACGGCGCCACCGACTGGAACTTAGAACACCGCTGCCAAGGCTCTTCAGACCGTGATCTGAGCGAGGTCGGCGTGCGCCAAGCCGAAGATATCGCGGCGCGGCTGCGCACCGAGAACGTCTGTGCGATCTACGCTAGCGACTTGAAGCGCGCGCGGCGCACCGCGGAAGTGATCGGCCAGCCGCATCATCTCCCAGTGATCATCGAAGAGCGCATCCGCGAGCTCGATCACGGTAAGCTCGAAGGACTTACGTTTACTGAGATCAAAGAAAACTTCGGCGAATTTTTGACCCGCTGGCGCACGGAACCGGCGGAGTTGCAGGTCCCCGGCGGCGAAAGATTGATCGATGTAGCGGAGCGCGCCTGGTCCGGCTTGAATCAGATCGTCGAGCGCCATGCCTCAAGCGAGAGTATCGTCGTGGTCAGTCATAATTTTCCGATCGTCGGCATCGTCTGCCGGATCACGGGTACGCACTTAAATGACTACCGCAATTTTCACCTCGACCCCTGCGGCATAAGCCGTCTCCATTGTAACGGCAACGGCGAATGGCACGTCACCCACGTCAATAACCAGCAATATCCCGCGCATCCAGATATGCTGGCGTGAGCCGTTCACGTCGCCCATGCGATTCGAACCCGAATTCCGCAGTTAAAAGTGACGAGAAGAGCGAGGTGCAAGCCTTCCGTCCCGAAGGCAAAGCGTTTCTACCTCTAAGCAGCCCGCGAGCTTGGGTGCAATCCGTGCATTCATCATGCGCTATTCGACGACCTGCTGAAAAGTAAAAACGACTTTGAACCATAACAGTTGGGTGCCTTCGCGGCTCCAGGCTCACACCTCGCTCAAGCGAGGTTCTGATTTCGGCTGCTGAATTCGGGGTGAACGAAACTAACGCACTGAGTCTTTCTTGGCGATCCAGCCGATCACAAAGAATAGTAGCGCAAGCAGTAAGTAGGCGGCAAAAAACTCCGGCGCGGCCATGAGGCCGAATCGGCTGGTAATACCGCCGGCTGTGAGGTCGTAGGCGTGAATGATGCCGAACGCGGATAGCAGCGCCGCCGCAATCGACCACGCGCCGGCGCTGGCAAACTTTCTTTCAATCAACGCCACTCCGATGGCGGCAAGAATCATCGACGTAAAAATAAATCCGCGCTCGAGCGATATCATGCCGTGAATCGCCACACTTTCGTGGTTAAATTTTCCCAAGCCGACTGCGAACAGCGATTTGTCCGCCGCCCGCAGACCGGTCTCGATCATCATCAGTCCCCAGCCAGCTAACGCCGGGACAATTCCCAGCGCCACCGCCGGCGCGTGCTCCTTGGGCGTTTCCTGAAACGATTGAGCGACGATGATGATGCCGATGTAGAGGAGAATGCCGATACCTGCCTCAAGCGGGATAAGCCCGAGCACGGCCTGAATGGTTCCGGTGAGGCAGAGAAAACTGATGAACACGCCATTCAGCGCGGAATAGCCTGAGCGCGCGCCGAGCCGTTTCCAGCCCGGATGACCGATGTAGATAGTCGTCGGAAACACACTGCCGAAAAGCGCCGCGACTACGGAACCTATCCCGTTGGCCATGAGCGATGGAAAAGTCTTGAATCGATCGCCCGCCGCCTCGGCGCTCTCGATGTTTTGCAGCGAGCCGACGACATTAAAAATCCCCATGGGAAA
>JAERMN010000004.1 GCA_016844625.1 Deltaproteobacteria bacterium | reverse complement strand
CAGTTCTTTTTGAAATACATCGTCTCTCATCCCGCCATCACTTGCGCCGTGCCCGGCATGGCGCGTCCGGAGTACGTCGTCGACAATCTCGGCGCGGCGCGCGGGCGGCTGCCCGACGCGGCGATGCGCAAGCGCATGGAGCAGTTCATCGATAACGTTTGAGGAAGTTAGCTCGGAATATTCGCGGTAAAGCAGCGATCGAGGTGCAACCCTTCCGAAACGAAGGCAAAGCAGTTGCGCCTTGAAGATGCCAGCGGGGCGGGTTGCTTATGAGATCAGCAGCGAAACGTTCAAACATCGTGCCGAGTGCCGAGCACAACATGAAACATTCGCACCACTGCCTTCGTTCCTTCAGGATCACGCCTCGATCAACAGAGTGTCGTCAGGTTTCCTCGTAGCATGAATTATCCGGGTCGGCGTAAGTAGTGAGGGGTGAGAGGTGAAGGATTCTGGTGCGGCTGCGAGCAGTGGATTCTTGTTTCAACTACTTCGTCGCGTGATCGATGTCCGCCCGGCGGAAATGCGGGTGCTCGGTTGGTCGTGGCTTTATATATTCTCGGTGCTTTTCTCTTACTACATTCTGCGGCCGATCCGCGATGAGATGGGCGTGGCGGGCGGGGTGGAAAATCTGCCATGGCTTTTCACCGGCACGCTGCTCGGCATGCTGGCGGTCAATCCGCCGTTCGCGGCATTGGTGGCTAAGCTGCCGCGGGTCAAGTTCATCGCCATTGCATATCGTTTTTTCGCTTCGAATCTGCTGCTGTTCGCTGCGCTGCTATATCTAGCATCCGCTTCACAAAGTATCTGGATCGGCCGGCTGTTTTTCATCTGGGCGTCGGTATTCAATCTGTTTGTCGTGTCGGTTTTCTGGGCGTTGATGGTCGACGTCTACGACTCGGAGCAAAGCAAGCGGTTGTTTGGATTTATCGCCGCCGGCGCGACCCTCGGCAGCATCTTCGGCTCCAGCGTGACCGCCGCTTTTGCCAAGCAAGTGCCCGCGGCTTATCTCTTGTTGGGTTCTGCGCTCTTGTTGGAAGCGGCCGTGTTCTGCGTACGGCGATTGTCGCAATTATCCGAGGCGCTCAATCGAACGCCCGGCGCGGCGCGCGAAGACGCGCCCATCGGCGGCGCGATTCTTAGCGGTTTGGCGCACGCGCTTAAGTCGTCTTATCTCATCAACATAAGTTTGTTTCTCCTGTTATTTGCCATCACGTCGACGTTTCTCTACTTCCAGCAGGCGGAGATCGCCAGAAAATACTTCGCCGACCGCGGCGCGCGCACGGCGTTTTTCGCCAGTGTCGATCTTTGGGTGAATATCCTCACTCTCGGGGCGCAGTTGCTTTTGACCGGGCGGGCTCTGAAACGGATCGGCGTGGCGCTGACGCTGGCGTTATTACCGTTGCTCAGCATCTTCGGCTTCGGCGCATTAGCCTGGGCGCCGGCGATGGCAGTTCTGGTTGCCTTTCAAGTCATCCGCCGCGCCGGCAATTTTGCCTTCGCCCGGCCGACGCGCGAAGTCCTGTTCACCGTGGTGCCGCGCGAGGATAAATATAAGGCAAAGAGTTTCATCGACACGGTGGTCTATCGGTTGGGCGACCAAGTCGGCGCGTGGTCGTATGCGGGGCTAGGCGCGCTCGGATTGGCAATGACGGGAATCTCCCTGGTGGCTGTGCCGATATCGATTGTCTGGCTGCTCAATAGTTTGTGGCTTGGCCGAAGGCAAAAAGGACTTGAGGCGAAGCCGGAGCCACGCAGCAGATAGCGTTCAATCCGTTCAAAACGTTCAAATCGTTCCAAGCGTTAAAGAGACTAGGGGACAAGGCAACTTTTCAAAAGTCTGAAAAGTAGCCAGTCCCCTGATCCTTCGTCCGACGCGATTTGAACGGCTTGAACTGTTTGAACGATTGGAACTCGTGTTTCTTGGTCTTAGGTTTTCGCCGCTGTCAGATCGATGTCGATATTCTCTTCTCTTTGAATCTCCGCGAAGCGTTCGCGCAGTTGATTGATGTTCGTTCTCGTCGGCACGGCTAGGTCGGCTTCGAGTTGAAAAATCGGTGTGCCGCTGATCGGCGCGGCGTAGGTTTTGGTTTCCATCGATTCGATATTGACGCCCATGCTGCTCAGCACGTTGCTGATCTGGTAGACGATCCCCGGATGATCCATGCAGGAGGCGGTGAGCTTGTAGGGCAAAAAGGATTCTTCAGTCTTGCGGATCGCCGGAGTTTTAAGCGAAATCGTCAGGCCGGTTTCCGCTTCAATCTCTCGATAGTCGTTGGCGATCTTGACCAGCTTATTGCCGTCGCCGCTGATCAGGACGATGACGGCGAACTCGCCGCAAAACACTGCCATCTTGCTGTCTTCGATGTTGCAACCGTGGCGGGCGATGAATTTGGCGATTTTTTCGACTAAACCGACGCGGTCCGGGCCGACGGCGGTGAGAATGAGATGATTGGGTTCTGGCATATACAAGTCCTCTGATGCGATATTAACCGCCCGGTCGAGCAATTTAAAGTCTTTAAGCGAATTGGAGTAGTGGAGTATTGGAGTAATGGAGTGATGGGTTTCCGATTCGGCCCAATACTCCACCACTCCATTGCTCCATCACTCCAATTCTTCCTCACTCCTAGCGTTCGAAGAACCCGTTCATGATCGCGTCGTGCCAGAGTTTGGCCACCGGCGGGATGATTCCTTGGGGGAGTTTCTCGTCGCTCCAACCCCAAGAATGGCTGCCGGCGCCGAGGGAGACGGCGCGCACTTTGGGTGCAGGGTTCAATTTGGCGAACAGGGGCTGGGAGCGCTCGCAGCGTCCGAGCGTGACCGTGTCGTCGTTGATGCCGTGGATCGAGAGAAAGTTTGGCACCGGTTTCACGCCGGCCCCGGAGAGTTCTCGCGTGTAGCCGAGATAGCGCTGGACCAGTTCATCGCCTTCGCGGTTCGATAATTTCAATCGTGCTGCCGCGGCGCGTGCGGCGGCTTGAAGCGCGCATGTCGAATTTTTATGGATAAAGTCCTCGGCCTTAAAATTGGGCCGCTTCTTGGCGCTTTCCCAAAGCTCGAAAGTCAGCTCGATCAGCATCGGCAGGCCGATGCCTTTGGCTTTCATGCCTTCGTACATGTAGCGCGCGGTGTCGCGCCAGGTGCGTAGGCGCAGCTGGTTGAACGGAAACTCCCAGTCGTCAGCGCTGATCAGCGGATACATCCAGCCGAAGGGAGAGCTGCCCCAGCCGACCAGACCGGCAATGTTGGCGATGCGCTGGGACGCCATCATGGCGAACGGCCCGCCGGTGGAATGGCCATGGATGTAAATGGAAAATGCACCATCAGGAAACTGGCGCCGCGCGGTTTCTTTGAGCGCTGCTTCAAAGGCCACCGGCCAGGCGGCCATGCGATGATAAAATTCTGTGCCTTCTTTGGCCGCTAGGGACACCAGCGTGCCGTAGTTCTCGCGCTTCGAAGTATCTTGCACGACCGTGTATTGGTCCTTGGTGATCTTCGTCTCCTTGGTCCAGAGCGGCGTGCGCGCCGAGCCGTCGCTATTCTCGACATCGCCCGGCCAGTCGCGGTTGGCATCATGGAAATAATATCGCCCCGGAAAAGTCATGCTGGCGACTTTAATGCCGTACTTGGCGGGCAGTGTGCGGGCGATGCGCTCGACGGATTTGAAGTCCGAAACGCCGCCGTGGAGTAAGAACACACCCACCTTCTTCCCATCCGGACCCGTAGGAATTTTGCTGCGATCTGTCGGTTCATAACTGACAACGCCGATGTCCCAGTCCATCTCCAGCCCGTGAATGCGAAAGACATCTTCGCGCACGTCGATGGGCAAATCCGGTAAGGCGCTAACCTCGGCATTGAGCTTGAGCACGTCGTCCAATGAAACGACAGCCGGCGGTTCCCAGGATAACTTGGCGGACATGAGTGCAGTTCCTCTCTATCGATTGGCTGAGTGTGTTGTTATCGAACATTGGTGTGTGGATGATAAATTGTATTCACCACGAAGGTCACGAAGGTTTCGGATAATTTAGATTCCGAACTTCGTGCTCTTCGTGTCCTTCGTGGTGAAGGCCCACTTCATTCATCACTGTGGTTCGGTGAAGGCCTCGTAGAGCACTCGCCCTGTAGCGTCTCTCGGTTTTGGTAAATTCAATATCCAGGCGAGCGTCGGCGCGAAGTCGATGATCTGGACGTTCTCAAGTTTGGTTCCGGTGCGGATGCCGGGGCCGTTGAGCACTATCAGTGTGCGCATCGACGGCTGCGCCGGATTGGCGCCATGGGTGCCGTAGGGCTCCGCGTCGCTGATCAATGCGGTGCTGGTTAAGCGTGGATCGAAGTCGTAGCCGGTTGCCAAATCGACGTAAATATCGCCACCGACTTCGCCACCGATACCTTTGACTTCCCCGTCGAGATCCGCGTCGACGATCGCCGTAACGACTGGCCGGTCGCCATCGCGCAGCGCGAGCAGTGCTTCGCTGACTTTTCGGACCAGTTCGGGTCGTTCAGCGCGCGCCACGACGCCGTTCTTGCGGTCGGTGGAATTAATCAGCAGATAACCATTGTTCACCGCCGGATAGAGGACTTTGGTTTTGGCGAGATCGACTCGTCCTTGACCGTCGAGGACAAGCAGTTGGGCTTTTTGCAGCGCATGATTGAGTGCGGCGCGCTTATAAATACCCTGGAGGCCGTGGTCAGAGATCAGCGCAAACAGTGAGTCGGCGGGACGTTTGGCGAGCAGCAGACCGAGATGGTCGTCACAGGAGCGATAGACTCGTTCGAGCAGCGGCCGCAGCTTGTCGGCGATCTCTTGGCGATAGGTCGGCAGGGTCTGATCAAGGTGACCGCGCCAAGCGTGTTCCGCTTCGTCGGGAAACGGCGTGTAAGCGAGATAAAGGTCCCAGGGCAAATTCTCGATCGCCCAGCGGTTCGTCTCCATCAACTGGTGGTGCGCAAACTGAATCGTTTCCAGATAGCGCGCCTCGGCGCTGCCGCTGCCGCCGTTGGCGATGGTCCGACCGAGGCCGCCGGTTTGATAGAGAATACTGGCACCATTGCCGACGAAGGTGCGCACGGTCGGACTGGCAGAGGCCTCGGCGGGTAGACTGAGGGCGCGTGCCGGGCGCGTGTAGTATAGAAAAAAATCACTGCCGTCGGTTTTGAGATCGAAGAGCCGAAAGTAGCTTCGGGCCGGCGGTTTGCTGCTGTTCGTGACAGCGATCGGGGTGCTCCAAAAGAGCTCGCTGCCGGGGCCGGGATTGGCCGGTTTCAATCGCGCTCTAATATTTTTGCCATCGCGGCTCGTGCTGATGACCAGCGTGTCGTAGCCGATCTGGGCGTCGGCAGGATCGTCGATCAGCAGCCCGGAGAAATTCGTCTCGCCGACGGCGAAAGCGATCTCGATGGGGGGTGTTTCGCTGGCCGGTGGATTTTCCCAAGGCGTCGCTATCTCTGTTTGAATAGCGCGCTTGGTGACGATGCCATCGCGCCCGGCAATTAGCTCGTAACCGGAAAAGCGCGAGACTTTTTCCGAGCGTTCGTCGGCGAACGATGGGATATGCGAGACGACCGACTTTTTGCCGGCCTGCTGCGCCGTGGCCCAGATCGCTTCGGCGCCGAGCGGCGCGCCGGAAAAGCCCGCGACGCTTTCCAAAATCGTATGCTCAGCACGCGGCGCGCGCGGCACGCGGTTGCCGCTGATGCCAGTAATCCGCGGCGGCGCACCCGTCATGAGAGAAGCAAAGCCGGTTGCGGTCTTGGAGGGAAAGCCGGCCATGACATTGTCGGCGAAGGCTCCGCCTTCGATGAGCTTGGCTAGGTTCGGCAATTTCCCTTCCTTCAGAAGTTCGTGGACGAAGGCCGGCACAGTACCGTCCCAAGCGAGCACGATGGCTTTTTGAGCTTTTTGGCCGTGCGCGAGCGCTGGCAACAGCGGCGCCAGAAGCAAGATGTAGAGTAACGCGCGAGTTGCGTGAAATAGTCGGTTCATTTTGGCAAAGGATGTCACTGACATTAACGATGGCTTATCGCGCTGTCAACGCATGGCGGACCTGAACAGGACTTGTTATACAGACTCACTGCAATTCGATAGGAGCATGGCAGTTCTTGACGCGCTGGAGGGTGCTGGGTGAATACCAAGAGCGGATGGTTATGGCAGGTCATTGTCGCGATGGTTATTGCTTGGGCGGCAGAATCGCTGGCGCAAAGTAAATCCGGCGGCTCGCTCGGTGACGTGCTTAAATCCATCGGCATGACTAAGCCGGCGAGCGCCAAGGCGCCGGACTTCACTCTTCGCGACGCGGGTGGCGGAGCCGTGAGCTTGAGTGGTTACCGTGGCAACTGGGTGCTTCTTAACTTTTGGGCGACGTGGTGTGTGCCCTGCCGTGAGGAGATGCCGTCGATGGAGCTGCTCAGCCGCAACTTCGGCGGGCAGGGTTTTACAATCTTGGCCGTTAATCAGAAGGAAAACGCGGCGCAGGTGATGAAATACATGAAAACCCATGGGCTGAACTTTAGCGCGCCGTTGGATATGGATGGCCGCGTCCATGCCGCCTATCGCGTCGACGGCATTCCGGTGAGTTACTTAATCGACGGCGGCGGCAACGCCATTGGCATGAAATCCGGCGCGCGCGACTGGGCATCGCACGACGTCGTCGAGGTTATTCGCAAGTTGATCGGTGCAACCGCCAGCAGCGGCACGGTCGGCGGTTCATTGGAACTCGAACCGACTACACCGTTACCGAGCGCGCTGCGCGCTAAAGGCAGCGCGTTGCTGGTGCGCGCTCAACAAGATCCGTTCTCGGAAGTGGTCGCGAAATTGCCAGCAGGTGAAGAAGTCGCCCCCATCGGCAAAGCTTCCGGCGCCGGCGAGTTCTGGTACATGGTGCGGACGAAAAGCGGCGCCATCGGCTGGCTGAGAGGGGCCGAGGTGGAGGAGAGCAAGCGACAGTGAAATCAGACCATAAGGAAGTTTCTTGCGATACCCTCTGCGCCGTCTCACCGTTGTTTTCGTGCCTTGCGGTTTCTCGTGCCGATTGTAGAATCACTATCTGCGAGGGCGGGCCGAATGATTAAGAAAATTCCAACCAAGCTTGAGACCCACGGCCATGTGCGGATCGATGACTATTATTGGCTGCGCGAGCGGGACAATCCAGACGTCATCAAGTATTTAAACGACGAGAATGAGTATGCGGCCAAGGAAATGGCGCATGCGCAGGACTTCGAGCGAAAGTTGTTCGAGGAGATTAAAGGACGGATCAAGCAGACCGATATGTCGGTGCCGTACCGGCGCGACGATTACTATTACTACACGCGCTATGAGGAGGGCAAAGAATATCCGATCTACGCGCGCAAGCGCGGCTCGTTGAACGCACTTGAAGAAATCATGCTCGATGTGAATGTCCTGGCTGCCGGCCATGAATTCTTCTCCGTCGGCGTCTCGGCGGTGAGTTCGGGGCAAGACCTGCTGGCGTACGCGGTGGACACCCAGGGACGGCGAGTTTATACGACGTACCTAAAGCACTTAACGACTGGTGAAATACTTCCCGATATCATCCCTAACGTCGGTGAGAATCTTGCCTGGGCAAACGATAACCGGACACTGTTTTACGGTAAGCAGGATGAAGCTACGCTCCGCCAGTATCAACTCTGGCGCCACATCGTCGGCACGGACCCGTCGGAGGATCAACTGATCTATCAGGAAGACGACGAGACGTTCGGCGCTTATATTTTCAAAACCAAGTCGAAGCAATTCTTAATGATCGTCGCGTCGCAGTCGGTGAGCCAAGAGTATCGTTATCTGGATGCCCATGAGCCCGGCGGTGAATTCAAGATATTTCTCGCGCGCGAACGGGCGCATGAGTATCACGTCGATCACATCGGCGATCGCTTTATCATTCGGACCAACGATCAGGCGAAGAATTTCCGCCTGATGTCGACGCCGGTGGAGAATACGGCGCGATCGCACTGGCAAGAAATTATTCCCCACCGCGACGATGTTTTTATCGGCGACTTCGACTTATTCAAAGACTACTTGGTTCTGGAGGAGCGCGTGCGCGGGTTGACGCAGATTCGCGTTATGCCTTGGTCGGGCGGTCCCGGCCACTATCTGTCATTTGACGAGCCGGCTTATCGCGCCCATCTGGGAGCGAACTTGGAGTTCGATACCAAGACTTTGCGCTATGAATACACCTCGATGAAAACGCCGCTATCGATATTCGATTATGACATGGCGACGGGTGAGCGCAGGTTATTGAAACAAGAGGAGGTGCTTGGCGGTTTCAACGCCGACGACTACGTGACCGAGCGGCTTTATGCCCGCGCCGCTGATGGCACGGAAGTTCCGCTGTCCATTCTCTATCGAAAGGGGCTTAAGCGCCACGGACAGAATCCGCTCCTGCTTTACGGCTACGGCTCTTACGGCTTCAGCATCGACGCCGCGTTTGCGTCGCCGCGCTTGAGCTTGGTTGACCGCGGCTTTGTCTTCGCCATCGCGCATATCCGCGGCGGCCAGGAGATGGGCCGGCAGTGGTACGAAGACGGCAAGCTTTTAAAGAAGCAAAACACGTTCAGCGATTTCATCGCCTGCGCGGAATTTCTCATTCGGGAGAAGTTCACGAACCCGGAAAAACTCTTCGCCATGGGCCGAAGCGCCGGCGGTTTACTTATGGGCGCGGTGAGCAATTTACGGCCCGATTTGTTTAAGGGCATCGTCGCCGAAGTGCCGTTCATCGACGTGGTGACGACGATGTTGGACTCGTCAATTCCACTGACGGCCGGCGAGTACGACGAATGGGGCGATCCGAAGCAGAAGGAATTTTACGATTCCATGCTGACTTATTCGCCCTATGACAACGTTGAGAGAAAAAACTATCCGGCGATGCTCATCACCGGTGGTCTGCATGACTCCCAAGTGCAGTATTGGGAGCCGGCCAAGTGGGCGGCGAAGCTCCGCGAGGCCAAGACCGACAACAATCGTCTGCTACTGAAAACCAACATGGACGCCGGCCACGGCGGCGCGTCGGGAAGATTTCGCCGGCATCAGGAGACGGCGTTCTCTTATCTGTTCATTCTCGACTTGACGGGGATCAAAGAGTAGCCGTCCGCGCGAAGCTCGCAATCGCACATTTCAGATTCCAGAAACACTGAGCTATATCTTGCCGAGGGAGAAGAGCGCTTTGAGCGCTTTGTCGACGGTCCAGTCGGTGGCGATGATGCGGCTGGCGGGGATTCGAATAAGACGGCCTTGGGACGGATTGGGCGAGCCGGGGACGAAAACGACGAATTGTTTTGCGCTGCCTTCCCCTTCCGCCGCCGTGACGAGACCGATCTCGGTGCTGCCCACGCTTTCATTTTGCACCAATACGACTTTTTGAAAGAGCGCGCCTTCGCCGGCATCGAAACCGAGGATTTGCTTAAGCGTGCGGAAGATCGTGCCGATGCCGGGTATGCTCGACAGCGCGCTATCGAGAGCGTCCCGGAGCCAGCGGCCGATCACGGATGTCAGCGTAAGTCCCAAAAGATAAAGTAGGACGATCACCAAGAGCAATCCTTCGCCGGGCACATAGAACTGTGCCGGAATCAGCGGGCTCAAGGATTTTTCCGCGTAAACGATCAGCAAGATCGTGCCGCCGATGGGCAAGACGGTGACGAAGCCGGTGATGAGACAGACGATGAAATGACGTCGGATGCGTTCCATGGGTGCTCGCTCTGCTCGCGATTTCAGATTTAAAATTCCATATTTCAAATATTGATTGCCCCGTCTGGAATATGGAATCTGTCGTTGGGCATTATTCTTTGCTCTTTTTTTTCTGTTCGTCCCAGAACTTGAGCCGTTCTTTGATCTGTTTCTCGTAGCCGGCTTCGCCGGGCGTGTAATATTTTCTGCCGGCGAGGTCTTGTGGCAGGTGTTGTTGATCGACGATGTGGCCGTCATAGTTATGCGCGTATTTGTAGTCTTTGCCGTAGCCGAGGTTTTTCATCAATCCGGTCGGCGCGTTGCGCAGGTGCAGCGGGACTGGGAGCGCGCCGCGCTCTTCGACGTCTTTCGCCGCGGCGAGCATGGCTTTGTAAGACGCGTTCGACTTGGGCGCGGTGGCGAGATAGGTGACCGCCTGTGCCAGCGGAATACGTCCTTCCGGCAAACCGATGAAATGCACAGCGTCTTTAGCGGCGACGGCGACTTGGAGCGCGCGCGGGTCGGCGTTGCCGATATCTTCGGCGGCGAAAATTACCATGCGCCGAACGATGAACAGCGGGTCTTCGCCGGCCTCGAGCATGCGCATCATCCAGTAAAGCGCTGCATCGGCGTCGCTGCCGCGCATGCTTTTGATAAACGCCGAGATCACGTTGTAATGCTCTTCGCCGGCTTTATCGTATGGCAACGGCTTTTTCTGCAGCGCTTCTTGCAGGTGGGCCAGGCTAATTTCTTTCTCTTTGTTGGCTTGCGCCAGCGCCGCGGCGCTTTCCAAGGTATTCAGCGCGACGCGGCAGTCGCCTTGGGACTGCTGCGCCAGAAATCTCAAGCCTTCAGGGAAAATCTTCAGCGCCGTCTTGCCCAAGCCGCGCTCGTTGTCAGTGAGCGCGCGCTCGATGATCTTCGCCATATTTTCTGCCGACAGCATTTTGAGAACTAAAACCTGACAGCGCGAGAGCAGGGGAGAGATGACTTCGAAGGACGGGTTCTCGGTCGTTGCGCCGATCAGCGTCAAGGTGCCGCGCTCGACGTGAGGCAAGAAGTTGTCTTGCTGCGCTTTGTTGAAGTGATGAATCTCGTCGACGAAGAGCACGGTAAGCTTGCCGAGGCGCTGCCGGCGCTCGGCCTCTTGAATAATCGCTTTTAGTTCTTTGACGCCGGCAGTGACCGCGGAAAAATGCACGCACACTGCGCCCGCGGAGCTCGCCAAGATTTGCGCCAACGTGGTTTTGCCGCTCCCCGGCGGGCCCCAGAGAATCAGCGAGGGGAGTTTGCCGGCGCCGGTGACGCCGCTTAAAAGCTTTCCCGGACCGAGCAAGTGTTCTTGGCCGACGAACTCGGCCAGCGTGCGCGGCCGCATCCGTTCGGCGAGGGGCTGATTCGATAGTTGGGCTTGTGGGTTCGGCGCATCGAAAAGATCCATGGCGGCATGCTAGCACAACAGCACGGCAGGGTTGTAGCTTGGTATTTCTCCCTTTAGTTCGTGACGCGACGATGCTATTGTCTGAACTGGTAAGCGCTTATGGCAGAGACCCCTGACAAAGAAAATCCATCGTTCATCCAAGGCGCGGCACCGCGCACGGTGTTGTTCGCCAATTCTTCCATTTCCGGCAAGTTGAGTTACAACCTGCCGGTTAAGATTGACGGCCATTTTACCGGTGAGATCAAATCGACGGAGCTGCTGGTGATCGGTTCCAATGCCCAGGTCGACGCGCATATTTCAGCGCGCCAAGTGCATTTGGAGGGTAGACTGGTCGGCTCGGTGCAGGCGATGGGCTGTTTTGAAGTGATGCCGGGCGGCTACTTCAAGGGTGAAGCCCGCGTCGCTGAGCTGAAGGTTCACCCCGGCGCGGTATTCGATGGCGACGGGAAAATACTCGGTAGCAGTTAATTCGATTCAAACTCTGTGGGTCGATTCCCCGCAGCTCGCTGCATTAAACGAATTTCCCTTCCGAAGTCCGTCCTTCCCGCATGCTTTAAGCCGTGGTTCGACTTGGCGCACCACAGGCGGGTTCGGAACTGGACCCCCGACCCATTCGACGTGGCTCAGGGTCGCCCGTCGAGAGCCTCTGGGTCGAACGATGGTGAGCAAAGTCGAACCACGATAAAAACATTTGGGGGTGACGCCTGCAAGACAAATCTCATCGCCTGATACCGCGCTGCTGGTGCGGGGTCATTCATTTATCGGCTTGAATCTTCACTGGTAAGGCGTGCCGCTTTGCCGGACCGTTCGCGCAAATAGTAAAGTTTCGCGCGCCGCACTATGCCGCGCGATACCACCTCCACCTTATCGATGCGCGGCGAGTGGATCGGAAAAATTCTTTCGACGCCGACGCCGTAGGAAATCTTACGCACCCTAAAGTTGGCGCGGCTGCCGCTGCCGGACATGCCAATCACGATCCCTTCAAATATTTGTGTGCGCTCTTTTTCGCCTTCGACGATTTTCACGTGGACGCGCACGGTTTGCCCCGGGCGCAGGACGGGCACTTCTTGCTTGGACTGCTGAGCTTCCAATCGGTCGACGAGATTCATGATTGTCTCCTATCTATCTGTCCCTGCCGTCCCATCAAGCGGTCTAAGACAATTGCCGCCGCTGAGCGCACCGAAAGATGATTATAATCGGTGTAGCCCTCGATCGCCTCCAGGACGTAGTCTGATTGTGAAATTATGGCTTCCGTTAGGCCCCATCCCGTTCCGCAGATAATCAGAAACGGGCGAGTGTTATTGTTTAACATGTCTCTCAACGCGGTGAAAGAGGTCCGGCTTCCTATTGGCCGGGCCGAGGTGACGACGAGCGCGGGTTTTTTGCCGGTTTCGCGCTCGATGTCGATGATCACGTCGTCGAGCGAGTTGGCGATGCGGGCGATTTCGAGCGCCTGTTTGCGCGTCACATTGTATTCACTGCCGTAGCCGGTCTCCCAATGGTCGATGATTTTGCGGGCAAGCTTTTGTAGAGCCTTGACCGGCGTGACGACGTAAAAGCCGCTGACGCCGTAAGTTCGGCCCGAACGGGAGATGTCGTGGATATCCATATTGGTGACCGAGGTGGTGACCACTTGATGATTTTTGTCATAAACCGGGAAGTGCAACAGGGCCAGATAGACTGCCGCTTTGGCGGCGCCGGATTCAGTTGGCTTTGGGTTTCGCGTCGCTGTCTCGGCCAGCAAGTCGGGCCGACGTTCGCGGGTTAGCGCGACGCTCTGCTCGTGGCGCCATTGCTTGATTTTCTCATGATCGCCGGAGAGCAGCACGTCCGGGACTTTCATGCCGCGAAAATCTTCCGGGCGAGTGTACTGCGGGTATTCGAGCAGGCCGGTGGTGAAGGAATCCTCCAACGGCGAGTTTTCGTTGCCAAGAACGCCGGGGATTAGTCGGGCAACGGCGTCGATCACGACATTCGCCGCCGGCTCGCCGCCGCTCAGCGTATAGTCGCCGATCGATAATTCTTCGTCGACGAAAGCTTTTATGCGGTTGTCGATGCCTTCATAGCGGCCGCAGATCAGGACGATCTCTTTTTCTAGCGCCAGCCTCGCCGCGGCGCTCTGATTGAAGACTCGCCCTTGCGGTGCAAGCAAAATAACCCGCGCATTAGCGTATTTGCGCCGGGCGGCTTCGATCGCCGCCACCAGCGGTTCGGGCTTCATCACCATGCCCTGGCCGCCGCCATAGGGGTAATCGTCGGTGACATGATGGCGGTCGTGGGTGTAAACGCGCAGATCGATTTGCTCGATTTCGATGAAGCCTTTTTCCTGGGCCTTCTTTAAAATGCTGTGGCCCAAGGCGGAGTCGAGCATTTGCGGAAAGATTGTGATGACCGTGAACTTGAGCATGGTGGTCGCGATGCCAGCAGGCTACTGAAAAAGGCTGGAACATGCTTCGACAAGCATGAACGGCATTATTTCAATCCTTTCACGCCCCCTCTCCGTTCGTTCCTTCGTCAAGCTCAGGATGGGCTCTGAGGCTGTCAACGGACTCGGAAAGAGTGTTGCAGCAACCTGCTACCTAAAGATCCAACAGGCCTTGAGGCGGGTTGACAATAACTTTTCTTTCATCGAAATCGACTTTCTCGATGATCTCTCTGACGGCCGGGATCAAATGCTCTTTGTCTGGGCCTTGGACGATGTAAAGCTCGCCGGCCGCTGTCGAGAGCGTTCCAGCAATTGTCCCGATTGCCGCGCCATTCAGATCAAAGACCGCAAAGCCGATGACCTGGTAGTGATAATACTGCCCGGGTTCGAGCGCGTCGAGGGCGGCGTCGCTGATCAGCAGCGTCGAGCCGATGAATGGCAGCGCGGCGTCGATGGTATCGACATCGCGCAGTTTAAGCAGAAACTGTTTTTTATGCGGCTTGCTCGATTCGAGTTGGTGCACCGATTGACGGCCGGACTTCTCTAAACAGATTTCCAGACCCGGCGAAAGCACTGCGCTATCGGGGTTGAAGGGGTTTAACTTCAGCCAGCCGTCGAGCCCATGGGTGCCGACAATTGCACCGAGGGGAACCGAATGGTCAACCATCGGAGTACTCGGCTCGAAATTAGCTTTCCTCGACGATTTCGAGGACGACTCTGCGGTTGTCGCGGGAAGCCGCGGTGTTGAGCAAGGTACGGATGGATTTTACCGTGCGGCCTTGTCTGCCGATGATCCGGCCGAGATCTTCTTTTGCCACTTTGAGCTCTAGAACCTGAGCGCTGTCGTTTGCCGATTCTTTGATCTCGACGGCGTCGGGATTGCTCACCAAGGATCTCGCCAAGTATTGAACCAATTCCTTCATCGGTTTCTGCTTGCGGCCTAGCTGGCTTTCTTTTCTTTTTTGATCAGCTGCGACACGGTTTCAGACGGCTTTGCGCCTTTTTTGATCCACGACTCGATCTTATCTTGGTTGAGTTTGACGCCGCCGGTTTTGGCGCTTGGGTCGTAGGTGCCGACCTGCTCGATATAACGGCCGTCGCGCGGAAACCGCTGGTCGCTGACAACGATACGGTAAAAGGGTTTTTTCTTCGCCCCATGCCGACTCATACGAATGGTAACACTCATCTTTTCTTCTCCTTTAATTAAACGGGTTGGGCATTCTGCTAAGGAGCGATTTGACTCCCAGCTTGCTTACCCGCTGCATCATTTTTTTCATTTCCAGGAACTGTTTCATTAAGCGATTGACATCGTTCACCGTCGTGCCGCTGCCTTGAGAGATGCGCCGGCGCCGGCCGCCATTTAAAAGCGCTGGATTGCGCCGCTCTTGAATCGTCATCGAGTTGATGATCGCTTCGACCCGTTTCAATTCTTTTTCAGCTTTGTCAGCATCGACTTGCGAGGCAAGCTTCTTGCCGCCGGGAATCATCTCCAAGAGGCCGCCCACCGGTCCCATGCGTTTGATCTGTTGGAGCTGCAGCTGAAACTCTTCCAGAGTAAATTGCTGCTTCTGAAATGCCTGCTGTAATCGCTCCGCTTCTTTCTGCTCGACGTTTTGCTGCACCTTGTCGATCAGCGAGAGCACGTCACCCATGCCCAAGATGCGCGAGGCCAGCCGGTCGGGATAGAACGGTTCGAGAGCGTCGAGTTTTTCGCCGACACCAGAGAATAGAATCGGCTTACCGACCATCTCCCGGATCGACAATGCCGCGCCGCCGCGCGCGTCGCCGTCGAGTTTGGTCAAGATAATTCCGCTGAGACCGAGCTTGCCGTCGAAACCGAGCGCTTGGTTGACAGCGTCCTGACCGGTCATGGAGTCCGCGACAAACAAGATATGATGCGGTCTCACCGCGTCTTTGATAGCCGCCAGCTCCTGCATCAACTCTTCATCGATATGCAATCGGCCGGCGGTATCGATGAGCAGCACGTCGCAGAATTTCTTCTTGGCCTCTTCTAAGGCGCGCTGGCAAATCGCTACGGCCGACATCAGGGGATCGGAATCGTAGACCGGCAACTCCAGCTCGTTGCCGAGAATTTTTAGCTGCTCGATGGCCGCAGGACGGTAAATATCGGCCGGCACCAGATAGGGCGTGCGTTTCTTTTCTCTTTTCAGATAGCGCGCCAGTTTCGCCAGCGTGGTGGTCTTGCCTGATCCCTGTAAGCCGACCAGCATGATGACGACGGGCGGCGCGCTCTTGAGATCGATCTCACGATATTCGCCGCCTAATAGATTAATCAATTCATCGCGCACGATGCCGATGAATTGCTGCTCCGGGGTGAGGCTTTGCAGCACCTCTTGCCCCATCGCCTTGGCCCTAACCGAATCGAGAAAAGTCTTGACGACTTTGAGATGAACGTCAGCTTCCAGCAGGGCGAGGCGCACGTCGCGCAGCGCGTCGTCGATGTTGGTCTCGGTGATCTTCCCCTGACCTCTTAAGCGTTTAAAGGTCAGTTCGAGCTTATCGGTTAGCGATTCGAACATGAATGGGATTGCTAAATCGTTATATTTCCAGGGAAAAGTTTCAAAGCAAAATAATATGAAAGGTTTCCAGAGTCAAGGTAGAGGGGCTAAGTGCATACGATGACGATGGGGCAGGCAAGCCCTTCGCAGCGGTCATCCCCATCCGGAACGCGGATGAAGAGACGGTAGCGCGTAGCGCCAACCGCAAGTTCATGGCGATCGTCGACCGCTCCCGGGCACGAATAAAAAAGGCAGGCGGTATTTCGGCCACGGAACTGCGCCGCCGTCTTGGACAAGAAAAGCAGCTCGCTCATTTCGACGTTTCCGGAATTCCGGAAACGTGGAAGTCTTCCCCACCACGTCTAAATCCGTCCAACGATTTGAACGGAGCGAAGCGATTGAACGACTGGAACATTTTGAACGGTCTTCGCTGTTATTAAGCGCGGGAACGGTTGGAGCGCCTGGAACGGTTTTTTTAGCGGAACGATTGGAGCTGGGCGGTCTGGGCGATCAGGTGGTTGCAGTTAAAGCCTTGATCCGGGGCGAGGGCTGCAAAAGCGGTCCTTGGACATCCCTTGCTACAGTGATTCCTCTCCTATAGAGTGGATCACAGGTCATTCCTTTCCCCCGTAATGGCGCGCAAGAGGTAGAAGGCCGGGCCAGCTAGACAGCGGTGACACGGACTTCGGTTCCGGTTGGGCAACGAAGGTATTCCCGGTTCTGACCCCTCCCTCTTCCAATATCCAAAGGCTATGAAGAGCCTTAAGAAGGAGAGTCTTATGCATCCTCTAATACTGGTCGCTATACCTTTAGGGTTGGTGATCCTGGGTATGATACTGAACAGCTTCGATCTCGGCTTCAATCAACCGCCGAGTTCAACTGAGCAAGATCCAGTCAAGAAACTGACGGCGGAAAAGGAGTCTTACCGCAAATTCTTTGATCTCCAGAGAAGCCGGTCGACAAAGCGCCAGAAACGGGTCGGCCAGTATGCCTGGTTGGTGATGGCCTCCTTCATCGGCGCCTTCATCTGGCTCTATGCGGATACCGTGAACAAGACGAGCCTTTCGACTCGCATTGCCGGGCTTCAAACCTTGGCAACCGAAGAAGGCAAACAGATGGTTCTCTCGGTGACTCTGAGCGACGGGAACAATGTCAAATACCTGATCAAGTTGCCTCAGGCCGATAAATTGCAAGTCGCCACGAAAGAAGAGGTTAGGATAGAAAAGGTCTCATCGTGGGAGATCGAAAGATTGGGCACGGCTCTAAGCACCGGCGATAATCCCTTGACGCTTGGCGTCGCGCTGAAGCTTTCCCAACTAGCAATCGACCCCAGATAGACGCAAGATTTTGACAGACCCAAATCAGACCTGAGGCGCCGGATCGGTGCCTCAGGCTGATTGCCGTCATTTCGACCTTTTGAGAATTCTCAAAACGTGCAAGTTGCCCTCCCAACCTGTCCTTGAACGCTTGAATCTTAAGCCTTTGAACGCACTCCGACCTTTAACGACTTGAACCCCAATTCCGCAGTTGAAAGTGACGTGAAGAGCGAGGCGCAAGCCTTGCGTCGCGACGGCAAAGCAGTTCTACCTCTAAGCGGCCCGCGACCATGGGTGCAATCCGTGGATTCATCAAGCATTATGCGACGGCTGGCTGAGAAGTAAAAACGACTTTAAAACGTTACCGTTGGGTGCCTTCGCGACTCCAGGCTCACACCTCGCTCAACCGAGGTTTTGAATTCAACTGGGGAATTCGGGTTGAACGAAACGAAGCGGTCGAACGACGGGAGCGGGTTTTGATTCTAATTGTGGAAAGAAGAGTGGGACAGGCTACTTTTTCATTGAAAGGCCGACGGCGCGTATGTTAGAAGCCGTTCGTGCCGCGAATTTTACCAGGGCGAATCATAAAGCCGTGTTCGTGATGAATACGCGTGAGGCAATAGCAACTGCCAGAAGCTGATCGTTGCAGTCGTTCAATCGCTCGATAACAGCGCAGGCAAGTGTCTGAACCGGCAAAGACAGTTCGGAAAAGCGGACTGGCAAGCGGAGATGGGCGTCGATGTTCGGAATTGGCGGTACGTTGTGCCGACTAGGCCGGCCGCGCAAGGAATCGAAGAATAGCCTACTTTTTTTGGAGGTGAATAGTGCATTTTGCAGGCAAGCATTGGATGATTTGCTCCAGCGTTTTTCTAATGGTGCAGCTGGCGGCGCTCTCGGCGGCCCAGGCTCAGGACAAGCTTCTGATCTCCTACGGTGGTCATAACGAGACCGTCGGCCCCATGTGGGTGGCGGTGGACAAGGGTATTTTCAAGAGATACAACCTCGACGTAAATATGCTCCAGGTGCGCAACGGCCAGATCAGCCTAACGGCCGTAATGGCAGGAGATGTCCAGGCCTTTTGGCCGGCCATTTCATCGGTCCTCAGCGGCGTCTCCGGAGGAGCAAAGATTGGCTGTGTCGCGAGTCCCTTCAACAAGATCTCTTCGGGGTGCAGAGCATCGGCGGCGGGTTCTGGTTGCAAACGATGATCGTTTTGGATCGGCTCGGCGTCGATGCCGACAAGTACAAATTGCAGTTGCGCGTGATCGGCGACGAACCGACTATTCTCCAAGCCTTGCTCGCCTCGAACATCGACGCGGCGGTGATCACCCAGGCATCGGCTGCGGTGGCAAAACGGAACGGCCTGCGCTCCCTAGCGAATAGCACGGAGATGAAGGTGCCTTATCAAGGCGTCGGAATCTGTACGCGGAGCGACCGGATCGCTAATTCCCCGGACCTGATCATGCGCTTGGTGAAAGGGATGGTCGAGGGTGTGGTCTTTATTCAAAGCCCGCGCAATAAACGAGAGGTAATGGAAGTGCTCAGGAAGCACCTCCGCCTGAGCACAGACCAGGACGCTGAGACCTCGTACAACGCCCTGCGCACGGTGTCGTCCCTCGATGTGGCCCCCGATCCCGAGGCTTGGAAGAATATTCAAAAGTATGTTGCCCGTGTGACTCCTAAAGTCGGCCCATTGGATATCCATCAAATCATCAATGGTAATTACGTCAAGATACTCGAAGAAACTGGCTTCATCGCTGAAGCGAAAAAGAGACACGGCCTCTAGGGGTAAGAAAAGCGGGCCGATGAAAAGTTCGCGGTTCAATCGTAGCAAATCCGAAACCGGTTCAAAACGTTCAATCTCTGTGGGTCGATTCCCCGCAGCTTGGCGCGTTAAACTAATTTCTTTTCCGAAGACCGTCATTGCCGCATGCTTTAAGCGGGTAATCCAGGCGAAACCGGAACTAGAATCAAAAAGCCGTATTCGTGCGCGTAAAACGTGACGGTTACGTTGTTCGTGACTGTCTGAACCGCCACAGACCGTTCGGAAAGGCGGACCGGCAAGCGGAGATGGCGTCGATGTTTGGACTCGGCAGTAGGTTGCGTCCGCGTGGCCATCCGCGGATCGAAAAGAAAAGCAACCTGTCCCCTTTTTAAGCTCCATAGGACGACGTTATTGTCGCACTGGCGAGAGGAGAGTCATGACGTTTCCCATCACATCAATTGCTAAACTACTGATTCAACTAGCCACTATCACCCCGACTGTTAATGAGTCCATCGACAAGACGCGGAAATTAATCGATACAATTCGAAAACCTGGAGCTGGGACTCAGAATCAGCTAGACGATCTGAAGAAGGCAATAGAATTACAGGCCTCTGTCAATAAGGAGATCAACGACAAGCTGAAACTCATCGAAACGGTTCTTCAAACCGTGCAAAAATCCCTTAAGATATTGGCCGTGACCGGAGCGGGCGTAGGATTAATCGCACTAGTAGCGTTGGGCGTTGCGGTCGTGAATTGAAAGACATTTTGAGGGGGAGGTGCCAGGGGCTGGATGCCAGGGGTCTGGCATAACAATCGATTCTGCTGAAAACCCCCTAGGAATGCTTCCCCAGGCTGATACTTCGGCAAGCTCAGTAGAACGAAAAATTCTTAACGTTATCAATCCGCCTCCCCGTTCGTCCTGAGACTCTCGAAGGATGACCGGAGGGTTTTTCAGCAGAATCACAATCATTACAATCTTTCGATTCTCGTCCTTTTTTCTAGTTTTATCTTTTCGTGCTCCTATCGCTGAGCAATAACGCCAAGAAAATATTTCTAAAGAGCAACGATTAGTCAGTTGCACACAAAAGAGACAAAATATGTTTCGTCGTGTCGATCTTCCCGCGCGGGTTCCTGGGCGACTGCTGCTGCACCGCATGCCGGGCCGCTATGAGGCATCGAGAGCGTGTGGCATCAGGTGAGGAAGGAAGCGGTCTGCGCCATCGTGTGTTTAGCTGAAAAGGATGAACTCCACGAAAAATCTTCCGAGTACGCACAGGCACTAGAAGCCGGCACAGTTCCCTGTTTGGTACGCCCTTTCGGAAGATAAGCAACTCGGTTCCGAATTCGATAGATGCCCCCCCAGTGATTGAATACAGAGTATTTCACTAATCTTAATGCGCAATTTTGATCTGGGGACGATCTGGTTTGGACCAATCAAGATGGCAGTGTACACCTCGTGGTTGATCGATACGTTCGTAGGTGTGGGCGCCGAAATAATCACGCTGAGCTTGTAGTAGGTTTGCCGGAAGTTGTGCAGATCGATAGCCGTCATAATACGCTAGGGCCGACATGAACGCGGGAGCGGCGACTCCCGCCTGGGCGGCGAGTGCCACGACAGAACGCCAGCGCGTCTGATTGTTTTGAATTTGCTCTTTGAAGTATGGATCCAGCAGTAAATTAACCAGCCGCGAATCGCGCGTGTACGCGTCCGTAATTTTTTGTAAGAAGCGCGCCCGAATAATGCATCCGCCGCGCCAAATGCTCGCGATCGAGGCAAAATCCAGTTTCCATCCATATTCTGCTTCGGCCGCCCTCATGAGCTGAAAACCCTGCGCGTAGGCGCAGATCTTTGAGCAGTACAAGGCATCGTGCACGGCTTTGATCAATTCATTCCGATCACCATCGTACCGATACACGGGTCCAGTGAGATGGCGGGAAGCCGCCTCGCGTTCGGATTTCAACGCGCTGAGACAGCGGGCAAAGACAGCTTCTGCGATCGAGTTGGTCGGTATTCCCAGATCGAGCGCATTGATGCTCGTCCATTTTCCCGTACCTTTCTGCTCGGCACTATCTAAAATATAATCCACGAGAAAAGCCTCGGGATGTTCCGGATCCCGCTGCTTTAGAATGTCTGCGGTTATTTCAATCAGATAAGAATCCAAATCTCCTTCGTTCCAGCGCCCGAAGATTTGCGAAAGCTTCTCGGCGGTTACCTGTAAAAGATTGCGAAGCAAGAAATAAGCTTCGCCGATGAGCTGCATGTCGATGTATTCAATCCCGTTATGAATCATCTTGACATAATGTCCTGCGCCGTTTTCTCCAATATAAGCCGAGCAAGCTACACCGCCTGTTACCGGGTGTCCCGGCGTGGCGGTTTCAATCGGCTTGCCGGTTTCGGCATCGACCTTGGCGGCGATCGCAGTCCAGATTGGCTCCAAGAGTTTCCATGCTTCGCCATTGCCGCCCGGCATAAGTGACGGACCGAAGCGCGCGCCAATTTCTCCGCCGGAGACTCCGGAACCAAAAAACCGGCATCGATCGGAATATTCCTTCTCACGGCGGATCGTGTCGGTCCATTGACTGTTGCCACAATCAACCAGGATATCCTCCTTTTCGAGGCCGGCCTCGATCAGCTGCTTTGCGACCATGTCGACGGCTGGCCCTGCCTTCACTAACATAACGATCTTGCGCGGAGTTTTCACTGCGGCTAGGAAATCCGAAAGATTTTCGCATCCGACAAGTCCTCCGGGCGTATTAGGATTGGCGTCGATAAAGTCTTTTGTCACCTTGGATGTGCGATTATATACTGACACTTTAAATCCGTGGTCAGCCATGTTGAGAGCCAGGTTCTGGCCCATCACTGCTAAACCAATAAGCCCAACATCCGCGCTATTTTCTTCCGCCATATCCGTTTCCACTTACGTCTTAACTACCACAGCGAAACTCCAGCTGGCAACGCAAACAGAAGTTATGATTCAGTACGTATCTTGGTAACTATACGTCACTGTCTTTCGCTCTCTTACGCCTTGGACCGGGAGCATGGGAAACGGCCATTTCAAAGTCTCTAAATTGTGAACTCCTTCGTAGGTACAGGAGCGGCAAATCGCATTAATGGGCGTGCGGTTTAAACCTGGGCTCTCTGATCGCCCTAAATTCTATACTAACCCCGCCTCTTGGGGCGGGCACAAAATTATGGGGTTTCCAAAGGGGGCGAGCATCCCCTTTGCGATATTTAAATAGCGGCGGGGTTAATACCCCGGCCGCGAAGTGTCTTCGTTTATTGACTACTCTTCCCGAAGTATGAATCCACCCCAATAACCTGCATGGCCGATACGACTTCCGCTGAACCTGTTCGCGCTGGAACAAAAGCCGTGTGCGTGCTCGTGGCTCGTGATCCATACGTGAAAAGCAAAAAACATCTCAGGACTCACCGCGGAGGGCGCAGAAAAGGAAGTAAAAGGGCAAAAGTTTCGGATCGGGATTGCTTGGATCGGAAGATGCACCACGGCGGTGCAGAGGACGTTGACTCGAACTATTCCCTGAATTTGCAACCCATTGCGGCGGCGAGTTATTAATCCCGGAAAGAGCTAATACTGGAAGCCAACGGTTAAAGACTTGGTCAAGCTAAAATCTCTAGTCAGCCAGCATCTGGCACACCTCTGTGGCGCCGTTTCGCCCGATGAATGCTATGCGGTGCTGTGACGATGAACCACGATTCGCAAATCCTCCTGCGCGTCACCGGCGACCAGCACTTGGCCGAGGAGTGGGAGCTAGTGCTCCTGGCTCAGGGGCTGTCACCGAGCCTGCGGCGGAGCCCGGATGGCGTGGTTATTAGCGTGCCGCCAGCAGAGGTGGACAGAGCGCTTGCCAGTCTCTCGGCATACGAGCGGGAGAACCCGCGGAAACTGGCGGAGCGCGGCGAACCGATGGAGTCGGCGAGCTTGCTCGCGGGAGTTGCGGTTGCGCTGATGCTGCTGATATTTTTTTCCGTCACGGTTCAATGGCTGCCGGCGCTGTCTTGGTTCGCCCGCGGTAGCGCGGCGGCTGAGCGAATCCTTCAAGGTGAGGTCTGGCGTACGGTGACCGCTCTTACGCTTCATGCCGATGTTGCCCACGCGCTGAGCAATGCGATCGCTGCGGCATTATTCCTCAGTGCCGTATCTAGCATAGTGGGTGTGGGGCTCGGTGGCGCTCTCGTCCTGCTGGCCGGTGCGGGCGGCAATCTTGCCAACGCGTTTTTGCACGGTTCGCCCCACGTCGCGCTAGGCGCCTCCACGGCGGTTTTTGGCGCGGTCGGTATGCTTGGCAGCCTCGGTATGACACGGCGCCGCCGTAGAGCTTTAAGCCGGTGGCGCGCTTGGCTGCCGGTTGCCGCGGCTCTTGCCCTTCTCGGGATGCTCGGCAGTGGCGGACAGCGCGTTGATATTTGGGCCCATCTCTGCGGTCTCCTGGTTGGCGCTGTACTAGGAATTATCATCGCTTTGGTTGCGCCGCGTGCCCCGGGGCTGGGTATCCAATGGGCCTGCGGCACTGCGGCAGTCGCCGTGCTCATCTACTGCTGGACAGTTGCGTTTCGTTGAAGTGATCGGTGCCAGAGTCGGAGGGATGCTTATCGCCGCGGACCAGGTCATTCGACATCTTCTCGCACAGAGACAAAGCCTTTAGCAATTTAGGGCAATGCTATCTGCTCCAACTTCAATTTTGCCAACGGCACAAACTGTGAGCGACGGCGTCGTTGGCATCTGGCCGGTACTTGATTTCCGGTAGCTTTGAATGTTAACTAGCGCCATGAATTTATTTGACCTGACAATTAGCCAACTCAAACGGGCTACCGCGATCAAAGAACAAATCGAGGCTCTGAACAACGAGCTCCGCAGTATCCTCAGCGGGTCAGCTAAATCCGGAGCTGCGCCAAAGACCAAGCGGGCCGTGAGCGCCTCTAGCAGAAAGAGCGTTGCCCGTAAACCAGCGACGCTCCCAATCAAACCCGCTGCCAAGGCAAATAAGAAGACAATGAGCTCGGCAACCAGAGCGAAATTGTCTGCCAAATTGAAGGCTTTCTGGGCGGCTAAGAAAGCCGGCAAGAAGTAATCCCGGGCAATTTCTGATTCAGCTAAGTCGGCAAGTCCCGCGAGGGGGCCGTCGGCTTTTAATCTTCACAATATTTCCTAAATGTGACTTCGATCAAAACCCCTCCATGCGGCCAATTCGATTGCCGCTGAGCCTGCTCGCGTCAGGATCCGAGTTTTTCACATACTCGCTTAGGGGAGAAAATGGGACAGGTTGCTTTTTCAAGGTTATGGGTGTGACATAACATTCATTACAATCTTTTGATTCTCGTCCTTTTTTCTAGTTTTATCTTTACCTGCTCCAATCGCTGAGCAATAACGGCAAGAAAATATTTCTGAAGTGCAACGATTAGTCGGTTGCACACAAAAGAGACAAAATATGTTTCGTCGTGTGGATCTTCCCGCGCGGGTACCTGGGAGACTGCTGCTGCACAGCATGCCGGGCCGCTTTGAAGCGATCGAGAAGGTTTGGCATCAGCTGAGGAGCGAAGCGGTGGTTGCGATCGTATGTTTAACGGAAAAATTCGAAATCCGCCTGAAATCCTCTCAATACGCAGAGGCGCTAGATATCGGCGCCGTGCCCTGTTCAGTCCTGCCTTTTGAAATTCGTGAAGGCGGCGTGCCCGAAGACCGGGATGCCTTCTGGGCGTTTGCGAACGATGTCGCGAATCGCTTGCAGTCCGGGGATGCGGTGCTGATTCATTGCGCGGGCGGTATCGGCCGCACCGCGATGCTCGCCGTCTCTGTGCTGCTTGCCTTGGGCGAACCGATGAACGAGGCAGAAATCGTGGTCTCGCGGGCGGGGTCCACGGTGGAAACAATGCCGCAGATCGAAATGCTTTCCTGGTGCGCCTCGCAAGTGAGTATCGAGGCGTGATCGGGGTGAACGGCGTGAAGCAATAGCTTCGATTAGGGAGTGCGGGGATGCTCGCCCCCGCGTTGCGTCACTCGCCCGACGCACTGTACGTGCAAGAAGGCGCGGAGGATATAAAGTTAGCGCTTCTTCGGATTCTTCGGCTTGTTGTTCTGGGATTTAGATCTCGGCTGCCATTGTTGCCGGATCAAGGTTGCCAGGGCCTTACAGAGCGGAAACTTGTGTCCGACAGATTGGATGACGTCTTGCAGTTCATTTTCGCTACATGTAAAGGCGCGTTTTTCGGCGCCCGCCGGAACTGCGAGATCGAGCGCGTTGAACCCGATTGAGTTCCTAGGGAGGCAGTCTTTCAAAAGCCTATATTCGTCGGTCGACAAAACAAAAAAGAATTCGCGAACCCGTTGAGTCATTCCAACCATCCAGTTAATAGGAAGTCAGCAGAATAGCAAGCCCCGCGCAGCGTCTCGCGGCCAAACACGTAAACGGGGTCTCAGTCTGTGGACGAGGCCTGGGGAAAAAAATGGACAGGACGGGGGGAACGGGGGGCATCCCTTTTATTTCCTGACTTTCTTTTCGGATTGAAGAGTGGGATTGGGCAGGCATTGAAACATTGCAAATTGGACTTATTTGTTTCGAAAGCCAGGCATGCTCGCCCTGAGTTGAATTCGGATTCCGCAGTTGGAGATACAACCTTGGTTGAGTGAGGCGTGGGCCTGGAGTTGCGAAGGCACACAACCGTCAAGTTTCAACGTCCTTTTTGCTAGGCCGCAATGAACCGCTTCTACTTGAGACAGCCACGCCATAAGCTTAGAGGCAGAACTCCCTTGCCTTGGCAACGGAACGCCCGGGCCTCGCTCTTCGTGTCAGTTTCAACTGCGGAATCCGGGTTGAATAAAGAGCCGTGAACATGTTCTTGGAGCGGGGCCCAAAGGCGTCACCCCCGAATGTTTTTCTCGGCGGTGACGCCTTTAAGACAAATCTCATCGCCTGATACCGCGGAACCCGCTGCGGGTTGTTCATTGTAAAACGACTTCCAGCGCAGCAGGCGAGAAACTGTCGAGCGGGATTTCTCCTCGCGATCCAAAATTTCTCCTTAGAGGAAAATAAAAAGGCCCGTTACAAACGTTTTCCAACGCTCGTAACGGGCCTGGCCTTTGACAAGCAGGACAGTGCTTACATCATGCCGCCCATGCCGCCCATTCCACCCATGCCGCCCATGCCACCCATGCCTCCTGGAGGCATCGCGGGCATCGCCGATCTGTCTTCCGGCTTCTCCGCGACCATCGCTTCGGTGGTCAGCAACATGCTGGCTACGGAAGCGGCGTTTTGCAGCGCCGTGCGGACGACCTTAGTGGAGTCGATGACTCCGGCTTTCATCAGGTCTTCGTACTCTTCCGTAAGGGCGTTAAAGCCGAATGCGCCTTTGCCTTCTCTGACCTTTTGCAAGGCGATGGAGCCTTCGACGCCGGCGTTGATGGCGATGCGGCGCAGCGGTTCTTCGGCGACGCGCTTAATAATATTGACACCCCATTTTTCATCCCCGGAGGTGCGCAGTTTGTCGAGCACCGCTGAAGCTCGGAGCAGGGCGACACCGCCGCCGGGAACGATGCCTTCTTCCACCGCCGCTCTGGTAGCGTGGAGGGCATCTTCGACGCGGGCTTTTTTCTCTTTCATCTCGATTTCAGTGGCCGCGCCAACGTTGATCACGGCGACACCGCCGATCAGTTTCGCCATGCGCTCTTGGAGTTTTTCGCGGTCATAGTCCGAAGTGGTCTCTTCGGTCTGGGCGCGGATCTGTTTGATGCGGCCTTCGAGATCCGCCTTCTTGCCGGCGCCATCGATGATCGTGGTATTGTCCTTGTCGATGACGATCCTCTTGGCGCGGCCGAGATCGTTGAGTGCGATGTTGTCAAGCTTGATGCCCAACTCTTCGGCGATCAGCTTGCCGCCGGTCAAGATCGCGATGTCTTCGAGCATCGCCTTACGCCGGTCGCCAAAGCCCGGGGCTTTGACCGCGACGCAGTGCAGCGTGCCACGAATTTTGTTGACGACCAGGGTCGCCAGCGCTTCGCCTTCAATATCTTCGGAGATGATGATGAAAGGCTTGCCGGACTTGGCTATTTGCTCAAGGATCGGCAGGATTTCTTTCATATTGCTGATCTTCTTTTCGTGAATCAGCAGGTAGGCGTCCTCAAGCACGCATTCCATCCGCTCCGGG
>JAERMN010000646.1 GCA_016844625.1 Deltaproteobacteria bacterium | reverse complement strand
CCAGTAAAAGGCGCGGGCGGTCCGCGCGAACTGCCCAAACTCGGCGTGCCAATTCAACCGGCGCAACGAACCGGCAAACTAGACAGCGGCGCCGTGGAAAGTTTGGTGCCAACGCCGGCGCCCGCGACTGTCGAAGCGCCACCCACGCCAAAGCCGATCGCTTTGCCTGGACCGAAAGTACTGGTGCTGGATGCGCGCCAAGAAGCCGTGAGCGCCAAAGAGACTTCGGCGGATTCATTGGTTAGATTGCCGACCAAGGAAAGCACGACCAGTCTGCCGTCGAATTCCGCAGCCGATCTCGACGCTCATCAGAAAAGCTTAGCTGCATTAAAAGGCGCCGGCGATGGTCCAGGCATTAAGGCTTTGAAAGAAGGCCCGCAGGTTCCCGGCGCGCTCAAGGGCGGCGGCACAAACACCGGCGCTTACGGTGTGCCCGGTGGCAGCAGAAGCGGCACGGGACTCGCCGGCGGTGGAACCGGAGTCGGCGCGGGTGGCGGCGGCACAACTGGGCTCAAAGGAATACCGGCGGCGGATTATGGCAGTTATCTGAATCAACTGAAAAAGCGCGTCGAGTCGGTCTGGAAATATCCGGACAATGTCACCGGGGTGCAAAGGGTCGCGATTCGTTTCACCCTGGACCGCGCCGGCAAACTGACGCTCTCGGAAGTGATGGAATCCTCCGACGCGCGATTGAACGCCAGCGCTCTCGATGCGATCAGGCGCGCGTCGCCCTTCCCAGCGATGCCGGAAAGTTTGAAAGATCTCGCCAACGAACCGATGATCATCCGCTTCGAGGTCGCCATTCGCGTGCGCGGCTAGCTTCGGCTCACGTTTCATTGAATTAATTTTCAATTCGAGTAATCTTCGTTCGAGTAACGGGAAGGGTCTGTCATGCAACCTCAAGGTCTCGATCTAATCACCATCATCCATCAAGGCGCCATCGCTACCTATCCGCTCATTTTCTTGTCGATTATCAGCGTCACCGTCGTGTTCGAAAGGCTCTGGTCGCTCAGAAACATGAGCGCGGTCACCCTGAAAATCACTGAATCGCTATTGGACCCGCTCAAGAAGGGTCAACGCGATCTCGCGGTAGTCATTTGCAAACAGAACTCCGACTGTCCCGCCGCGAGAATCTTTCTAAACATTCTTAATCACGATACAACGTCCCGGCCCGAGTTCGCCAGCAACATCGCCGCCGAGGCGATGTTCGAAGAAGCGCAACGGTTGAAAAAGAATCTTAGCATGGCCGTGGCGGGCACCGGCGGTTTTGCCGTCGTCGCCGCCGGCATTTCCGAAGCCTTGGTCGCCACCGCGTTGGGCCTCGCCGTAGCCATCGTCGCGGTAATGTTTTACAATTATTTTCAAACTCGGATTGCCAGCCTAAACGGTCTTTTCCGGATCCAAGTTGCCAAGCTCCTGCAGAGCATCAGCGTGTGAGCGATTTGCCATGTCCATGACTCCACTCGGCGGTAGCGACGACAACTCAGAAATCTTCGCGGAAATTAACATCACGCCCTTGACCGATATTTTTCTCGTCCTGCTGATCATCTTCATGATCACCAGCTCGGCGATGATCGAGTCGGGCGGCAAGATCAATTTACCGAAGGCTGTAGCCACGCGAACCGAATCGCGCGGCACCACGGTCACGCTGACTCCGAAACATGAAATCTTCGTCAATCAGAAAAAAGTTAGCGAAGACAGTTTGGAAAAAACTCTGCAAGAGGCTTTAGCCACAAGCCCGGATAAGACCGTGATCCTGCGCGGCGATAGGGACGTGCTCTTGGGCGACACCGTCAAAGTGATGTCGATCATCAAACGTGCCGGCGCCAGCGAAATCGCCATCGCCGCCGAAGCGGAGCGCAAAGCGCGCTAGACGAGAATTGGTGAATTGAGAAACTCACCGCGGCGGTCCGTCGGTGGGCGGCGGCAACTGTTGCGGTCGGCGCAAACCATCTTCGCGGTTGCGCTCGACTTCCCGCTGAATCTCCGCCGGGCTGCGGCCCAAGCGTTCGACTTCGAGTTTGAGCTTTCTTTCGTTTTCGAGAAAAACTTCCAGCTCCAAAGACCTCTGGTTTCCCGACTGAAAGAAAACCGTGATCGTGTCGCGGCCGGTGGAGCCATCGCTGGCACGAGCAATGACATCGATCTGATTACGCCCTTCGACCACCGGCACGGCGGAGGAAAAGAATCCATCCGCCGCTAAACGAATCTGCGTCGCCCGCTGGCCCATCGTTTGGTTGACGATCTGGACGTAATCCACACCGACTGCCGAAATATTTTCCACGGCGGCGAGCACATCCGCCGGGCGCAGCACCGGTGTATAAGTACCGCCGCTCTCTTGGGCGATGCCAACCGCGGCGCGTGGATAAGAGAGCGCCTCTTCGCCGAGAGCAAATACATGAACCTTGATACCGGCCCGGCCAGCCAACCTTGCCGCGTTGATGGCGAGATCGGAATCTTCCGGCGTCGCTCGCTTGCCGCCACCGATCGGCAGCGATGGAAACCCGTCGGTCAAGAGAAACTGTACTTTAATCGCATCGGTGCGTCTCTGGCTAGTGCCCAGACCCATGAGCTCGGTGATGCCCATGCGGAGGCCCTCGACCATATTCGTCCCGCCGTAAGGTCCGGCGCGCAGAATGTCGTCAAGGGTGCGCCGAACTTGATCGAAGTCCTGGGTCAGCGGCTGCATCAATTTCGCGCCTTCGCTGAATGTCAGCACGCCGACACGCGTGGTTTGGGAATTGAGCTGAAGCAGCAAGCGGCGCGACGCGGCCACTTCCGCGGCGAGAATCGAATTACGGATGTTGCGCACCGGTGGTTTACCGATGCTCATGCCGCCGATGGTAATCTGTGGCATGCCAAAGCCGGAACTATCCGGCGGCTGGTCGGCATCGCCGAGATTCACCCCGGCGTAAAGAGACGTGCTACCGGAAATATCGATCACCAAAAAGATATCGACGTTCGCCGATCTGCCGGCATCGCGCGCCACCTTGCCGCTGACAAAGATGGAATTTTGCTCCTGGCTGATGCGGCTACCGTCTTTGGGCGAGAGAATTTGCACGCGCGGCTCGGCCGCACCAACGACGGCCGACGGTACGCCAGTGCAGAAAAACCAAAACCCAGCAGCGAGAAATCGAAGTAAGCTTTGCTTCATGACCTGTTCTTTAGACGCCCAAACGCTAACATTTTTAGCCCCGAGGCAAAAGCCCCAAACCAGTAAGACAGATAAGGGGTGTTCCGCAGAAAAGGGCCTCATGTTATACTCATCAACATGATGAAAATGACGTTCGTCGCCGCCGCTCTGAGTATCACCTGCTGGTGCAACCTCGCTAAAGCGCAGTCTGTTCTGGTTTTCAAGAATGGACGTCAAATCACGGTGCAAAGCTACCGCGTGGAAGGTTCAATGATCAAATTTACCGGCCTCGGTGGTGAGGTCGGCATCCCCAAGGATCAAATTCAAGCGATTTTGAAAGCTGGAGAAAGCGATCGACCTGGG
>JAERMN010000181.1 GCA_016844625.1 Deltaproteobacteria bacterium | reverse complement strand
GTCGACATGCAGGCGCTGTCGCCGGCGAGCACTTATTTTTTCTATTGGATGGCTGCCGAAGAGTCTTTGGAGTATGCCCGCTGGCTCAATGACCGATTGGCCGAAGCCGTCGCCAAACATCCCAAGCGCTTGGTCGCGCTCGGCTCGGTGCCGATGCAAGATGCTGGCAAGGCGGCGACCGAACTCGAACGGGCGATGACGAAACTCGGCCTGCGCGGCGTCGAGGTTGCCAGCAATATTAGCGGCCGCTACTTCGATGATCCATGCTTCGAGCCGTTCTGGGAAGCCGCACAGGCGCTCGATGCCTTGATCTTTGTCCATCCTAATCAAGTGGTCGGCGCCGACCGCATGAAGGAATTTAACCTATCGAACTTGATCGGTAACCCCACCGATACCTCGCTGGCTTTCGCAAAGTTAATCTTCGGCGGCGTGCTCGAGCGCTTTCCTAAGCTTCAATTCTTGCTCGCGCATGCCGGTGGCTTCTTGCCTTATACCTGGGGCAGGCTCGACCGCGGCTACCGAATTCAAGATTCGGCGACGGCGAAAATTCCCAAGCCGCCTAGCGAATACGTCAAGCTGCTCCACTTCGACACGATTACCCATAGCGCCATGGCGCTCGAATACCTGGTTGCGAACTTCGGTGCTGAGCATGTGCTCTTGGGCAGTGACTACCCCTACGATATGGGAGATCCCCAACCGGTCGAGTCGCTACATCAAACCAAGATCGCCAGCACGGCGCAGGAATTAATTTCCAGCGCTAACGCGTGTAAACTTTTGCGCATCGGTATATAGAAGACGAAATCATCAAATTCGGAGGAATCATGCGACTCGTCACTTTTACTCGGAAGAACCAACAGCGCCTAGGCCTCATGGGCCCACAGGAACAAGTCATCGATCTCGCCGAGGTCAACCGGCGTTATCTCAAAGGCGGCAACGCGCCCTTCTTAGCGAGCATGCAGGCGTTTATTGAAGCCGGTGGTAAAGCCCTGCAAGTCGCCCGCAAAGCGGAAAAATATGTAGCGGGCAAGAATCCCGACGAGCAGAGAAAGCTGGTCGCTGTTGGCGCACTGGTAAAACCAAGTCAGGCGAAAATCATCTCGCCAATCCCCACGCCAAGAAAAAACTGCGTCATGCTCGGCATCAATTATCGCGAGCATGTTGACGAAGGCGCACGCGCACGCCAATTGGAAATAAAATATCCTGACTACCCAGTCTTCTTTACCAAGCCGGCGACTTCGGTGATCGGTCAGTTTGGCAAAGTCATCAAGCACAAAGTTACCGACAAACTCGACTGGGAAGTCGAGCTCGCCGTCATCATCGGCAAAAAAGGCCGCGACATTCCGAAAGCGAAAGCCTACGATTACGTCTTTGGCTACACCGTGTGCCTCGATATGACTGCCCGCGAGCTGCAACGCATCCATGGCCAGTGGTTCAAAGGCAAATCACTCGATACCCTGTGCCCCCTTGGCCCCTGGATCGTGCACAAGAGCGCCATGCCCGACCCGCAGCAAGTGCGGCTCATCTGCCGGGTTAACGGCCAAGTAATGCAGGACGGCAACACCAGAGACATGATCTTCGACATCCCGACGATCATCGAATCGCTCTCAGGCGGCATGACCTTGGAACCGGGAGATATCATCAGCACCGGCACGCCGTCCGGCGTCGGCTTCGCGCGCACTCCGCCAGTATTTTTGAACCCTGGCGATAAGGTCGAAGGCGAAGTCGAAGGCATTGGCACACTGCAAGTCGACATTGCCGCGCCGTAACTATTGACCCTGAGGTCTCTCATGACCTCCATCCGACCTGCCGCGGTCGCCGGAACGTTCTATCCCGCCGCCGCGGCAGAACTTAATACGCTTCTCGACGACTGTTTTCACACTAGCCCGCTAGGTCCGCGCGGAGTTTTTGCACCCTCAGCTGATTTAATCGCAGCAATGGTGCCTCACGCCGGGCCGGTCTATTCGGGCCCGTGCGCGGCGCACCTATACGCGCGCATCGATTCATCGATCACCCGTGTGATCATAATCGGTGTCAATCATCGGGCGCACGGCCATCGAGCGGCGCTCAGCCCATGGGAAAGTTGGCGCACGCCTCTGGGCGACGTAGCAGTCGATGAGGAATTGAATGAATACCTCGAAGCGCGCGTGGCATTCCTGAAGCGCGACCCTTACGCCCACGCCGAAGAGCACAGCATCGAAGTGCAGTTACCGTTTCTGCAACGGACGCTAGGCCAATTCAAGTTCACGCCGATTTCGCTCGCGCACATTTCGCAAGATGACTGCGCTGAGATCGGGGACGCAATCGCATCCTATGTTCAGCGCGAAGGAAAGATTCTTATCCTGGCGAGCAGCGACTTGAGCCATTATCTTTCGCCAAAACAAACTGATGCGCTCGATCGATTGGCGATTGATCAGGTGCTCGCGATGAACCCAACTGAACTCGTCAACGTCACTGAAGAAAAAAACATCACCATGTGCGGTGTGATCCCGACTGCGGTCATGCTCTTTGCCGCCAACGCACTCGGCGTCAAACGGGCAACCTTGCTCAAGCATTGCCACTCCGGGGATGTCACGCCGATGCGCAATGTCGTCGGCTATGCCAGCGTGGCTTTACAACTTTAAGCCGCGCTTGGATTCATCTTGGTTGCCGCGCCACACAGCTCCCGACTCGAACGGTTTGAACTTTTTGAACGGCTTGAACGATTCGATCCGGCAATTTGACTTGCCCCCATCGCTTTGTTAAGCCTTCTTGCATTGCTAGGGGTGTCTGCCAGCGTCAGACTGAGAGCCTGTGTAACAGGTAACCCTTTGAACCTGATCCGGATCGCACCGGCGTAGGGAAGCGTGAAAGTCACACTCCCGCGGCACTCGTTTTGCGGGATAAACTTGAAACCGTATTCCCTGGCCACCAGCGGGTGGCCTTTGCGAATACGGTTTTTTTTGCTCATGAAAATCAAAATTAACGGCGACAAAAAACAAATCGCCAACGGACTAAGCGTCAACGCATTGCTCGAATCGTTACAGATTCGCCCCGGCCGGGTCGTCGTGGAGCGCAATCGGGAAATCGTGCCGCGCGATTCATTCGAGACGACGATGTTGGCTGAGGGCGACGTTCTTGAGATCGTTCACTTCGTCGGCGGAGGATAAACCATGGAAGATTTTTTCGAATTAGCGGGAAGCAAATTTCGCTCGCGCCTGATCGTCGGCACCGGCAAGTATAAAGACTTTGCCGAAACCAAGCGCGCCGTCGAAGTGTCGGGTGCCGAGATCGTCACGGTCGCGGTGCGCCGGGTCAACATCACCGATCCCCATAAAGAAAATCTGCTCGATTATCTCGACCCGAAAAAATACACGATCCTGCCCAACACCGCCGGCTGTTATAATGCCGACGACGCGGTACGCACCTGCCGTCTGGCGCGCGAGGCTGGCGTGGGCAAACTGGTAAAGCTCGAAGTTATTGGCGACGATCGCACGCTCTTTCCAGACATCCCGGCGACCCTCGACGCCGCAAAGATTCTCGTCAAAGAAGGTTTCATCGTGCTACCCTACATCACTGACGATCCGATCACCGCCAAGAAACTCGAAGACCTCGGCTGCGCCGCGGTAATGCCCCTGGCAGCGCCCATCGGCTCAGGATTGGGCATAAGGAATCCGTACAACATTCGCATCATTTTGGAATACGCCAAAGTTCCGGTCATCGTCGACGCCGGGGTTGGCACGGCATCCGACGCGGCCGTCGCCATGGAAATGGGCTGTGCCGGCGTCTTGATGAACACGGCGATCGCCAGCGCGAAAGATCCTATCCTAATGGCCGAAGCGATGCGTTTGGGTGTCGAGGCTGGACGTAAAGCTTTTCTCGCGGGGCGAATTCCCAAAAAACTTTACGCCACTGCCTCCAGTCCGCTGGATGGAATGCTGAATTAATCAGAGATCGTGCCACCGCCCAATTTCGACCTTTATTTAATCACCGATCGAAAGCTAGCTCCGGGGCGCAATCTCTGCGCCGTTGTCGAACAAGCTTTGGACGGCGGCGTTCGGGCGATTCAACTCAGGGAAAAAGATCTCGGCGGTAAAGAGCTCTTTGAGCTCGCCGATAAGATCTCCGCGCTCTGCCGGCGCTACAATGCTCAACTTTTCATTAATGAGCGGATCGATGTCGCACTCGCCGTCGATGCGGCAGGTGTGCAACTAGGAAAAACTTCCATACCCATCGGCATCGCGCGAGCGTTGCTGGGCGCAAATAAATCCATTGGGTATTCAGCCCACACCCTCAAAGAAGCCCGTGTGGCAGCGCTGGACGGCGCTGATTTTCTACTGTTCGGTCCAGTCTATTTTACGCCGTCAAAAGCACCCTACGGCGCGCCGCAAGGATTAACAGTTTTACGAGAAATAGTGGATAAAGTTGCCGTTCCCGTTTATGCTATCGGTGGAATAAAGACTGAAAATTTGGCGGAAACGATAAAGACCGGCGTGCGCGGGGTGGCTCTCATCTCAGCAGTGATGAGCGCAGCAGATCCCGTCAGGGCCGCAAAATCAATATTAACGATGCTCGCGAGGTAGCGCGATGCAAGAAATCATCCTCGACAGACTCGTTTACCTCATCGAGAATCCAATTCTGACGCGCGTCATCGTGTTTGTTTCTGGCTTTCTGGCGACGCGCATCATCGCCGCGGAACGGAGGCCCGGCACTATTAGCTTGGTGATCATCGGTCTGATGGGTTTCTTCCTCGGTCACTTCATGTTATCGTATTTGGAGCTCAACGAGTACTTCTATATAGTTTGCTTGAGCTCCGCATCGTCATCGACATGGGCGCCGCTTTTATCGGCTCATTTGTGATCGCGGGGATCTTTCACTTCCTTAAACCTTGCTGAGCCACCCTAGCTCAGTCGGTAGAGCAACTGATTCGTAATCAGTAGGTCGCCGGTTCGACTCCGGCGGGTGGCTCCAGTTTTTTCGCTGCCAGGGAGTCCGACTACATTGCCGCGTGGCGGGCTCAGCCATTTCTATTTGACAAGCTATTCCATGACCTGTTAACAAGTCGGAAAGTTTCGAGCGAGCGTTTTGGCTATGGTGGCCGGAGCGGCAAAAAATATTTTAACCTGACAGGGAGGTATCCAATGATTAGTGCCAACGAGTTGAACGGAGTTCTAGGGATGATGCCTGCGTTTGCGACGCCGGATGCAATCGACATTCGCGCCACGCAAACTATCGCGGTGGACAATCTTAAAGAAGGCGTCGATAAAATTATCAAAGACGGTGTCAATAATATCGCCACCACCGGAACCTACGGCGAGTGCTACAACTTGCTCTTCGATGAATTTAAAACCCTAGCTGTAGCCACTGTCGACGCGGTGAAAAAACGTGTGCCCCTGTTCCTCGGCTGCACCAGCCCAAATCCTCGCGAAGTGATCCAGAAAATGAATTTCGTCAAAGACCTCGGCGCTGATGGCGTTCTGCTTGGCGTCCCCTATTATGAGACGCTGCATCTCCAAGACGCCGTCAAGTTTTACCACGACATCGCTGATCTCTTTCCGAGCCTAAACATCGTGATTTATCACAACCCAGGTAACCACAAATTTACGATTCCCGTTGCGGCGTTCAAGGAACTCGTCAAGAAGTCGAACATTATCGGCATGAAAGACAGCCATCGCACGACTCAAGCGTTTATGAACCTGCAAAAGATCGTGCGCGGCAAGATCAGCGTGTTCGTCAACCAGACGCAGCTCTATCCCTACTACGCGATGGGCGCGGCGGGCTGTTGGTCGACGGAAGTTTGGATGGGCCCATGGCCGATTCTTTATCTCCTGGAACAGGCGCGCAAAGGCGACGTGCCCAGAATGATCGAAGTGATCGAAGACCTCGGCGGCGTCGGCGCTGGCAAGCCAGTTCCCGGCGCTGGCAATAAGCGCCCACAGGAATTTGCCGACTACTGTCAAGTCGGACCTACGCGTGTGCCATTTGTAACTTTCCCGGAAGCCGAGCTGGACAAGGCGAAAAAGCGCGCAGCGCATTGGATGGAACTTAACAAGAAATACCGCCCATTAGTGGAAGCGGCGCGCTCCCGTTCCGCAGCGTAATCGAGGCCCAGCTAATTAACTGTGTTTACCCAAAAGCCCCCGGCATCCTCCGGGGGCTTTTTTTTGCTTAAAATTTAGCCAACTTTTATCGCGATTGGGCATCCGACGGTGTCTTCATCGCCCTTGGCAAAGAATGACTTGTAAAAAAAACACCCGGCCCTTAAAATAACATCTGGGTGAAAGATGCTAGTCAGGAGGCGTTAATGGGATTTTACGCGGAGCCATATTTGCGCGAAGCGCGCGACCGGATCAAGTCAGTGCCGGCTCAAGCCGGCAGTACCAACTCAGTTCTGGGCGATTTCAACCAGGTTGCTGACGCAGTTGAGAAAGCCATCAAAGCTGCCTTAATCGAGAACAGCGGCAGCATCCCGCAAAAATTGGCAAGCCAGAATCTCGTCTCGATCTGCCAAGCCACTGGCGTATGGGATGTGCTGCCGCCGGCCTTGAGAGGCTTAGTGCAGGAGGTCGCGACCTTACGATCCGCAACCAATGGCTCGCCTGAGTCACTCAAGATTGACAATTCGTCAGC
>JAERMN010000645.1 GCA_016844625.1 Deltaproteobacteria bacterium | reverse complement strand
TACTCGCCATCCTTCTCGCATTCATCATATGCGATGCGGTGGCCGTTGCGCAGACGGCGAAGATTTGGAAGATCGGTGTGCTGGTTTCTACCTCGCAGGTCTTGGACGCGGCTCGCGCCGAGGCGCTGCGCCAGGGGTTGCGCGATCAGGGATACGAAGAAGGTAAGAACATCACGCTGGAGTACAGGTATGCGGAAGGCAAACTGGATCGTTTGGCGCAGCTCGCGCGCGAGCTGGTCGAGCTGAAGGTTGACGTCATCGTCGTCGGCGGGACGAGCGTGGCAGTGGCGGCGAAAAATGCCACCAGCACGATCCCCATCGTCGTCGCCGGCGCCGGCGATCTCGTTGAAGCTGGTTTGATCAAGAGCTACATGAACCCCGGCGGCAACGTCACCGGCGTGGGACGCTTGTCCGCAGACTTTTTTGGCGACCGGTTAAAACTGATCAAGGAAATCTTGCCGAAAGCGACCCAAGTAACCGCACTGTCCAATCCCAACAATCCGGGTCATGGCCGAAGCTTGAAAGACGTTGAGCTTGGCGCTCGGTCGTCGGCCATGAGCTTTCAATCCGTAACGGCGCGAACGGCTAACGATTTGAACGGCGCTGTCGCCGCCGCCGCAAAAGGCGGAGCCAGCGCGCTCTTCATCTTGTCCGACGCGATGTTTAATACTCACGTCGGGGCGATCGCCCACGCCGCAATCAAAAACCGTCTGCCGGCGATCTACGATCGCACGACATTTGTCGACGCCGGCGGGCTGATGAGTTACGGCGTCAACTTGCCCGACCTATCCCGGCGCGCGGCCGAGTACGTGCATCATATTTTCAAAGGCGCCAAGCCGAGCGATTTGACGTTGGTGCAGCCGACGAAGTTTGATCTGTCGATCAACCTCAAGACCGCCGAACAGCTCGGCGTGACGATCCCCCCCGCACTGCTCGCGCGCGCGGTGAAGGTAATTAAATAAGGCAAAAGGAAAAAGGTAAAATGAACCGCTGAGTCAAAAGCTCTTAATCAAAAACGTAAGAAAATCCGAAATCCGAATTTCGAAACAAACTGCGGCCAAATAATTCCGAAACTAAGAAAAATGCAAAACGCCGAATCCGAAACGAAGTTGTTTGAAATTTTGTGTTTTATTTGAACCTTTGAATCGCTGCGGGTTAATTCCCCGCAGCTTGCTGCGATAAAATAAGAACTGGACCCCCGATAAAAACATTCGGGGGTGACGCCTTTGCGATAATTCTCATCGCGTTCTTCTGATACCCCGCAGCTTGCTGCGGGGTAGTTCATTTTGTTTCGGATTTCGTGCTTCGAGTTTTTTGGATTTCGGTACTTGGTTAGCCTTTGCGCAGCAGTTTTTTATTGTACCGCCAGTCGGATGGCTCGCCGGTTTCGCCGTCACGTTTTCTCGTGCCTTTTTCCCAGCGGCTTTGATATTCGCGGATATCTTCTTCGGGCACCGATTTGGGCGTGCCGATGGCGTAGGCCATGTAGTTCAAGCGCGCCAGCTCGAAGGCATTTAAGCTCACGCTGGTCGCTTCTTCGACGCTTTTTCCCGCCGTGGTCATGCCGTGGCCGCGCAAGAGGCAAACTTTTTTGTCGCCCATGTAGCGCATGAAATCTTTGCCGAGCGCTTCGTTTACCACCGTCACGCTACGCGGATAGACCGGGATGCCGTCGAGCACGAGGCGCATGCCCGGCGGATTATAAGCCGCGTAGATCGGCAAGAGCGGCTTCTCGCTGGCGGTCAACGCGACGACCCAATCGGGATGGCTGTGAATCACGCTCATCACTTCGGGGCGGGCGCGGAAAACCGCCAGATGCATTTCAGTCTCCTGCGGCGCTTCGAGTCCCTTGGGCGCTTCGAGCGTGTTGCCGTCGATGTCGATCATAATAATGTCGCGCTTGGCGGCGAATTCGAGCGCTTCTTCAGCCGGCCCTTTGGCCTTGATGAGAATCTTTTTGGTCCCCGGGATGCGCGCGCTGACATGGCCGAAGGAACCGCGAGTGACGCCGCGATTGCCGATGATACGGCAAGAGATCGCGACTTTTTCTTTCAGTTCTTTGATCAGTTTCGTCTCGGACATATTCTCTCCTTTGTGCTTGTGATGCGAGGCATTTCAGTTTATGCGAACTTATTATTCACCACGATGTCACCAAGGACACGAAGGTTTCGGAACAAAGATTTTCTCCCGCCACGGCGTTAAGGGAGGAAAATCAAAATTCCGAAACTTTGCGTCTTTGCGCCTTTGCGGGAGACATTCCGAATCCTTCTTTTCTTCCTTCGTGCTCTTCGTGTCCTTCGTGGCGAGATGACTGTTCAACACGGCACCTGGTGTTCGAGCTCGATCGTCCGGCCTTCGCGCGACGATTGCAATATCGCCAGGACGATTTCCAGCGCGGCTTTGCCCCAGCGGGCGTCGCTGAACACCGGCTGGTTTTCGACCACCGCCTGGTAAAGTTTGTTTAGCTCCATGCCGCGGTCAAGAAACGGCGGACAGGGAATCTCTTCGCGGCCATTCGCCGTGTAGATATAGAGCCCGTCGGGCGATTGGCGAATATCGCCGCGTTCGCAACTGACAATCGTCAAACCGAAGAACGGCTGTTTTTTTTCGCCGTCGCTCCTGCGCGTCTCACTGCGGAGCGGCATGGCGTAGCGCTCAGCAGCATCGACCGCGCCGGTGGGACGTTCTTTCGGTTGATAGCGGTTCTTAACTTTTCTTCCGCCCTCGCCGATGTCCCAGGTCAGCTCGGTCATGTCAAAGAAACCGTAGCCGTTGAAAACCAACGTGGCCGGCGTGCCGTCGGCGAATTCGAGCAGCGCGGTGAAATTGCCCTCGGTGTTGAAATTACCGTTCCAGCGTCCGGCGACGGCGCGCACGCTTTTGACCCGGCCGCCGCCGAGCCGGCGCACGATGTCGATCTGGTGCGGCCCTTGGCGAAACACCACGCCGCCGCCGCGTGAGGTGTCGACCTCGGCGGGCAAGCGCGCTTGGGTGAGCCAGCCTTTGTAGTTCGAGCTATTGATCTGAATCACTTTGCCCAGCTTACCGCTGTCGATCACCTCGCGCATTTTGACGATCGGCGGATCGCTGGCTTTGGAGTGGAGCACGAACTTAACGCGGTTTCTTTCCGCCGCGCCGATCATGCGGTCGCATTCTTCAAGCGACAACGCCATCGGCTTTTCACAGATAATATGCTTGCCATTGTCCGCCGCCATGATGACGTGCTCGGCGTGAGACTCGTTGGGCGTAGCGACCCAGACCGCGTCGATCGTATCGCTCGCGCACATGGTTTCGATGCTGTCGAAAAGTTTGACGCCGGGGATTTTCTCGCGCCAAATGTCGAGCGCTTCTTTGCGCCGGTCGGCGACCGCGGCGATCTCAACGCCGGCAACCTTGCCGGCGCTACCGAGCACCGCGCTGCCAGCGTTGCCCGCGCCGGCGATGCCGAGTCGAAG
>JAERMN010000180.1 GCA_016844625.1 Deltaproteobacteria bacterium | reverse complement strand
CCGGACACGGCGATCCTCGGCAAGGCGATTGCCGAGTCGAAAGTCGAAAAGGCGCTGAGCGCGATTGAAGATGACAGCGAACGCGCCTGGGTGCGCTCGCACTGGGCGCGCACGAAGAAATACTTCGACCTGCCGGCTAAGCAAGGCGACGAAGGCGCGTTGTTCGGTATCTTCATCGATCCGACCAAGTGTAAAGGCTGCGCCGAATGTGTTCAGGTCTGCGATGAGTTGGATTATCACGCCCTCGAGATGGTGGCGAAGGACGAACAGACCTTGCCGCGCTATCGCTCGGCGTTCAATTTTTTCCGCCAGATCGGTCCGACGCCGGAACAATATATCAACGAGCGCGCGTTCGCCGACTTCATGCTCGCCGAGCAGGCATCTTTGCTCTACGTCGGCGGCGCCGGCTCCTGCATGGGCTGTGGCGAAGCGACGGCGATCCGCATGATGCTTGCCGCGACGGGTTTTGCCCATGGGCCTGAGAATATCGGCATCGTTGCCGCCACAGGTTGCAACACCGTCTACGGCTCAACCTATCCGTACAATCCTTACATTGTGCCGTGGACCAATTCGCTGTTCGAAAACGCGCCGGCGGACGCCATGGGGATCCGCGCGCGCTGGGACCAGCGCGGCTGGGAGTCTAAAAAACTCTGGGTGATCGGCGGCGACGGCGCCATGTATGACATCGGCTTTCAGAGTTTGAGCCGCATGCTCACCAGCGGCATGGATATCAAAGTAATCGTGCTCGATACCCAAGTTTATTCCAACACCGGCGGCCAGGCTTCCACTGCGTCATTCACTGCGCAGGATGCCAAGATGGCGGCTTTCGGCAGGGCTGCGGGCGGCAAGCGCGAGCGGCGCAAGGAGCTGGGGCAAATTTGCATGATGCATCCCGAGGTTTACGTCGCGCAGACGACGGCCGCCCATATCAATCACTTCTACAAAGCCGTCATGGAGGCCAACGAATACCCGGGGCCGGCGCTGATCAACGTTTACACCACTTGCCAGCCGGAGCACGGCGTGCCGGATTGTAATTCCTCGCGCCAAGCAAAGTTGGCGGTGGAGAGCCGGACCTTTCCGTTGTTTATTTTCGATCCGCGCAAGGGTGAGAAAATTCGCGAGCGGCTCAGTCTGGTCGGCAACCCAGCGCAAAAAATGGATTGGTGGACGCCGCCAAACGGGGAGAAGCCGTTAACGTTCGTGGACTTCGCCCGCACGGAAGGACGCTTTGCTAAGCAGTTCGATTCAAATGGGCAGCCATCAGAAATGTTGCTTAGGGCTGAAGCGGATCGCTTGAGAAACTGGCGCATGCTGCAGGAAATGGCGGGACTACGCTGAAATTTTTTACCACGAGGTGACATCATGGCGAAAAAAGAAACCTATCTTGTGCCCATCGATTTTTCGCGCGGCGGCGACAAAGCCTTCGATCACGCCTTGAAATTAACCCGCGAGCGGCCGGCCAAGCTTTATGCGCTCCATGTCGTGCCGGCGGAACTGATTTATCCGCCGACGGGTGGACGTTTCGACTTCTACCATCTGATGGAGCGCGATGCCCGCGCTAATTTCGCCAAACTGAAAAAGCGCAAAGGCGTGAAACCGCGAGAGTGCGAGTTAGTGTTGGCGCGCGGCACCGACTTCGCGGACATCATTGTGCGGCAAGCCAAAAAGCTTCATGTCGCGATGATTATCATGGGCAGTCACGGGCGAACCGGCTTGCGCCGCTTGCTGTTGGGCAGCGTGGCGGAACGAACGTTGCGCTACGCCGATTGTCCGGTCTTGATCGTGAAGTAGCGGCGAGCGGCCGGTCGCCGTTACATCGCCGGTGCGACGCGGATGCGCGCGTCGACGATCAAACAACCTTGACCTGGCGCTAAGGCGATCACCGGATTCAAATCTAGTTCGGCGATCTCCGGCACTTCTTCGACGAGCCGCGCGACGCGCAAGAGCAGATTTTCAATCGCTGCGATGTCGGCGGGGGGATGACCGCGATATCCCTCCAATAGACGATAACCGCGGATGGCGCGGATCATTTCGCTCGCGTCGCGGTCGGTGATCGGCGTGACGCGGAAGCAAACGTCTTTGAGAATCTCGACGTGAATACCGCCCAAACCGAAGCCGATCAGCGGACCGAACGATGGGTCTTGGGTGACGCCAACCATCAATTCAACGCCGCCGCTGATCATCGGTTGGATTAACACACCGTCGAAAGCCTCGAGTCTATTTTCTTTAGCGAGGCGATCGTGGATCGCGGCGAAGGCTTGGCGCACGCTCGCTTCATTCTGCAGGTTCAATTGCACGCCGCCAACTTCGCTCTTGTGCACTATCTGACGCGACGCCAGTTTAAGCGCGACGGGAAAGCCGATCGCACGCGCGAGTTCTACGGCTTCGTCGCTCATGCGGCACACGCCGCCACGCGGCAGCGGCAAGGCGAGAGCGCTGAGGACTTTTCGCACTTGTTCGGCGCAGAGCCAGCTCGCGCCGCGTTCTTTGATCGCGTCCTGACACAGTGTGCGCGCGACCAGAGGCTGAATGTCATCGAAGTCCGGAATCACACCTTGGGGTTCCTTGCGCCACTCAGAATAATTCGCCAGCTTGGCCAAAACGCGCGCGGCATTTTCCGGAAATGAATAATTGGGCAGCTGCTCGCCATTCGACTCACTGGATGGGCGCACCTTGTCGCCATCCATGATGCAGGTGAGCACCGGCTTGGCTGCGCCGCCCGCACTGCGAGCGGTGGCAACGCCGGCGGAGATTCCCTGTGAGATGGCTGCGATGTTGGCGAGTCCGACGTGGATTGTCAGCACAATAAGAGAATCCACTTGTTCGTCGGCGAGGAGAATCTCGACTGCCTTGCGAAAATCATCAGCGCTGGCTGAGGCGATCATGTCGACCGGGTTTGCCACGCTCGCCGTCGCCGGCAAGAATGCTTTGAGCTGCATCTTCGTCGCTGCGCTTAGCTCGCGAACCATTAAACCGTTCGCTTCGCCGGTGTCGGCGCAAAGTATACCCAAGCCGCCGGCGTTGGTGAGAATGGCCACTTGCCGGCCCGCCGGCAGCGGTTGCGAACTCAGCGCCGCGGCGAGATCGAACATTTCATCCAAAGATTCCGCGCGAATAACGCCGGTCTGATGGAACAGCGCGTCTACCGCAACATCGCTGGCGGCCAATGCTGCCGTGTGCGAGCTGGCGGCGCGTTTGCCCGCGCTGGTCCTGCCGGCTTTGACCGCGACGATCGGTTTTTGCTGACTCACGCGCTTGGCGATGCGCGCGAAGCGCCTCGGGTTGCCGAAGGATTCCAAATAGAGAAGGATGACATCGGTTTCGCTATCTTGTTCCCAGTATTGCAGCAGGTCGTTGCCTGAGACGTCCGCCTTGTTGCCGATGCTGACAAACTTAGACAGGCCGAGGCCGCGCTGACGCGCCAGAGAAATGATCGCTAGCCCGAGGGCGCCGCTTTGCGATGAGAAGGCGATGCGACCGGGCGGTGGAAAGTCGGGAGCGAAGGAAGCGTTCAAGCGCACCGCCGGATCGGTATTCAATAGCCCCAAACAGTTGGGCCCAACCATGCGCATGCCGTGGCCGCGCACTTTTTCGACGAGCTGGCGTTGCAGCTCACGGCCCTCGGGACCGATCTCGGAAAATCCTGCGGTGATGACGATGACAGCTCGAACGCCGCGCGCTGCGCAGTCGTCAATGACATTCAGGACCGCATCGCGCGGCACCGCGATGACCGCGAGATCCGGCGCTTCGGGCAGAGCGCCAAGCGACCGATAGGCGCGCAGGGAACCGATGGCAGTCGCCTCGGGATTGACCGGATAGACAGCGCCGTGAAAACCGGCGGCGATGACTGCGTGCAAAAGTCTTGTGCCGATACTGGCCGGATTGCGCGACGCGCCGACGACGGCGACGGCATTGGGATAAAAGAACGGCCGTAAGGAAGCCGCGGTCGCAACTCGGTCGCGCATTTCGGCGCGCGCGACGCTGGTTGCACTCGGCATTACCGAGAGATCGATTTCGACAACGCCCTGTTCAGTTTTGCTCCGGCACTCAAACCCCGAGCCGCGAAATACGTCGAGCATTGAATTATTTTCGAACAGGGTCATCGCCCAGAAATGACGAACGCCATTGGCGACAGCCAAAAGCGCCAAGCGTTCCAACAAGAGCGTGCCGATGCCCTGGCCTTGGCGGGAATCAGCGACCGCAAGACCGATCTCCGCTACGGTCTCGTCACGGGCAAGGTAGGAGCCGACGGCGATGATTATGGGCGTTGTTCCCGCCAACTGAGTGACAATGAGAGTGAGCTGATGGCGGGGATTACTATCGTCGCAAAAAGAGCGGATCAATTTATTTTCGGGGACGGCGAGCGAAAAAAAACGCTGCAAGCGCGACTCTTGAGATAGCCCAGCAAAAAAAATTGTCATCGCCTCTTGGTCCGCCGGTTTTGCCAAGCGAATCGACGCCGTTGTCCCATCGCGCAAGATCAACCGGCCGGATTGCGGCGCATCTTGCGTCGGCACTGGAATATAACGAGGACGAATCGAAGCCATGGTTCTTTACTAGGCTGCCAAAAAGAGTTTTTCAAGAAAACCGGCGTTGAGACTGTCGCACGACAAAAGTACAGCGCCGGAGCGGTTAGAATACCTCCGCCCGTACCCCGCCGCGCCAGCGCACTTCGTTGGCGATCCACTGCAGGGTGGTGAGGCTCACTCTTTCGATTCGCTTATCGGCGGGTGCACGATCCAGGCTGTAAATATGTACTGCGAGGGGATGAATCTCCCGGACTTTCTCGACCCACATGGCCACCGAATCGGGATCGGCATTGGTGACCCTTCCCTGCACGAAACACGACTGGAGGTAGCAATCTTTGAGCTGTTTCAATCCAGCGATAATTTCGCCCATATATACCGGCGCGGCCGGGTGATTGAGCTGGCGAAACATCGCTTCGCTGCCGGCGTCGAATTTCATGATCTTCAAATCGAGCAGCTCGAGGGCTGCGCGCACCGCTGGACTCCCGACCGTCGAAGAGTTGGAAAGAATCGCGACACGCGCCTGTGGCTGGTAGCGGTCCCGCAGTTTGTTTGCCGCGACGATCACCTCGGCGAGTGCTGGATAAAGTGTCGGTTCGCCGTTGCCGCAAATCGTAATGCCATCGATCGTCTTATGATCGTGCCCAAGAACAGTTAAGGCGTTCTCCAGCGCGGCTGCAACGGCATCGACCGAGGGCAGGTTCTTCAATCGCTCTACGGGCGCGAAGGCGACGTTTTTCGTCCAGCCGTATTGGCAGTAGAGGCAATTGAATGAACATAGTTTGTCATCCGTCGGCAACAAATTGATGCCGAGCGATTGGCCGAGGCGACGCGACGGCACGGGGCCGTAAATGATGCCGCGCCGCAAGGATATCTTTTTCAGTGGCGGCGAGGATAAGGACAGCGGCTCGAACGACTTGCGTGATCTAGTTGTCGTTTCGGTCATGCCGATTTCTCCGCGATCGACGGCTCAGTGATTTGCCTTCCTGTATCCCAGCACATCCTGCGCGATGATCAGCTTTTGAATATTCACCGAGCCTTCGACGATCTGATAGGATTTGGCATCGCGATAGTAGCGCTCGACGGGAAATTCAGTCGAGTAGCCGTAGGCGCCGAGTATCTTGAGCGCGCTGTCGGCGCAAAAGGCAGCCGCTTCGGCAGCGGCGTATTTCGCCATGGAGACTTCCAAGTTGTAGGGTTGGCCGCGGTCGGCGAGACAAGCGGCGCGGTAGACCAACAGGCGAGCAGCTTCTTCCTGCACGACCATTTGCGCGATCAGATCCTGATTCATCTGGAACTGGCCGATCTTTTGACCGAACTGCTCGCGCTGGTTGGCGTAACTTACCGCGGCCTCGCGGGCGGCCCGGGCGAGGCCGACGGCGCCGGCAGCGCAGCCGAGGCGGGTATGATTCAGATGGCGCATGCAGATTTTAAAGCCGTCGCCTTCTTGGCCAATCAAGTTTTCTGCCGGAACGTGGAAATTATCGAATGTCAGCTCGCCGGTCGGCGAGGCGTGGGCGCCCAGCTTGTCGAGGTCGCGCCGGCTCACACCCGGCTGATTCAAGTCGGCATAGAACGCCGACATGCCGCGATGCTTCTCGGCGCGATTGGTATACGCAAAGATGACGCCGGCATCGGCGACGGTGGCGTTGGTGATCCAGATCTTGGTGCCGTTAATTAGATAATCTTTACCGTCGCGCTTTGCGGTCGTCTTCATCGCTGCCACGTCCGATCCGGCATCGGGCTCCGTAATAGCGAACAAGCCAATGGTCTCGCCGCTCAACAATCCCGATAGGTATTGTTTCTTTTGCGCTTGGTTGCCAAACTCGTAGAGCGTCAGGGCCGGCCCGGCCTGCATGTTTATGTAAACTCGGATGGCGCTGTGCGCCCGAGCGATCTCCTCCGAGATCAGCGTGTGAGCGAGAAAACCGAGACCATTGCCACCGTATTGTTCCGGAATCAGACAGCCGTAGAACCCAAGCTCGCCCATTTGAACGACGAGGTCTTTGCGAAAAGTATGCTCCCGGTCGTCCTGCGCTGCGGACGGCGCGATTTCTTTCTCGGCGAAATCGCGCGCCAGTTTTCTCACTTCGGCTAACTCTTCAGGCAACTCGAAATCCATG
>JAERMN010000644.1 GCA_016844625.1 Deltaproteobacteria bacterium | reverse complement strand
ACCTTGACTGAATTGGATGTCGGCGCGCTCATGCGCCCGCTGACGAAATGGAACACCGTGCTTGATCGGGCCGAAGATCTGCCCCAGGCCTTTCGCGAGGCATTCAAGCAAATCACCACCGGCCGGCCCGGCGCCGCCCATATCGCGCTGCCCTTCGACGTGCAAAACGGTTTAGTGCCGCGATGCGAAATTTGGGGTGACCCGAATTATGCCCGCTATCCCTCCGAGCGCGTCGCGCCCGATGCCGATTCGGTCGAACGTGCCGCCCACTTGCTGTGCAATGCAGCGAATCCGGTGTTCATCTGCGGCGGCGGAGTCGTCATCTCGCAGGCCGAGCCGGAGCTTCTCGAACTTGCCGAGCGGCTTTCCGCGCCGGTAACGACGACCATCAGCGGCAAAGGTTCGATTGTCGAAGAGCACCCGCTTGCGGTCGGCGTGGTCGGCTCAAACGGCGGCACGCCTGAGACGCGCGCGATCGTCGATCAGGCGGACCTGATCGTATTCGTCGGTTGCCGCGCCGGCTCGGTAACCACCGAACGCTGGCGTCATCCTATGCCGGGAAAGACAAAAGTGATTCATGTCGATGTCGATCCGACGGTTCCCGGCGTCAATTATCCAGTGGACGTGGCGCTGGTGGGCGACGCCAAGCTGGCGTTGAAATTGCTCAACGAAGCGCTTGCGAACGTAAAACGGCCTCACGACGGGTCGCGAGTAAAAGTCGCGAAAGAGCAGAAGTTCACAATATTCCAATCACTCGCGGAATCGAATGAAACGCCGATCAAACCGGAGCGCGTGGTCGCCGAGATGACGCGCGCGCTCGATGGAGACTCGATCGTTGTCGCCGACGCCGGGACACCCTGCCCTTATTTTTCCGCTTACTATCCAGTGCGCGTAAGCGGGCGGAAATTTATTTCCAACCGCGCCCACGGCGCGCTCGGCTACTCGATGGCGGCGGCGATGGGCGCACACTTCGCGCGGCCAAAAGTGAAATGTGTTTCAGTGATGGGCGACGGCAGCTTTGGCTTTACCTGCGGCGAGCTCGAGACCGCCGTACGTTACCGGCTACCGATTACGTTTATCGTAATTTCGAACGCGAGCTACGGTTGGATCAAAGCGGGCCAGCGTTCCGGTTATGGCGAACGCTACTTCGCGGTAGATTTCACCGTCACCGATCACGCCGCGGTGGCGGCGGCGTTCGGCGTGAAAAGCTGGCGCGTGACCGAACCGACCGAGTTGGCAAAGGCCTTAAAGGAAGCTCTAGCGCACGGCGGGCCGAGCTTGGTCGATATCATCTGTCAGCCGCTGCAAGAAGCCAAAGCGCCGGTCTCCGAATGGATCGCGTGAAGAGATTGGCCGCAAAGAACGCAAAGTACGCAGCGCAGCGAAGCCGCAACCAAAGAAGAAAAGAGGATAACCACAAAGCGCACAAAGGTCACAAAGTAGGGGGCGGTCGCGACCGCCCTAAATCAAGAATCGGATGGATTGGCCGCAAAGAACGCAAAGTTCGCAAAATAAGAGTCGGTATTTGTAGCAAGGGGCAGGTTTCAACCCCGTCTTCCGAGCATTCGCGCATCGATAAATTTGCGCGTGCCGCGAAAACTTTTAAGCATAAAAATACAAGGGTGACAAATTAGGGGCGAGATTCATCGCGCCCTCGGACGGAAGACCGGGATCAGTTGATCACAAAGTCTGTCCTAAGTCCTTCCGCCATCCTCAGCATAAACTCCAGCGAGGAAAGTTGCACCACGAAACGTACGCTAAGAAAATCAAACGACTTCGAACTTGGCGCGCTTGGCGTCTTTGCGCGAGATATTCCGATTGGATTCGTTCCTATTTTGCGACCTTTGCGTTCTTTGCGGCTAATTCTTAATTCTTCAGCCGCACTTTTGTGCCAAGATTGGCGCAGTCTTCGTCGGTTCTGAGACCCGCGGCGCGGATGCCGTGGGCGGCGAGCTCTTCGTCGCGTTCCTGGGTGTCGCCGGTGACGCCGACGGCACCGATCACGTCACCGTTATGATCGCGAATCAGCATGCCGCCGCCTTCAGGAAATATCTGGTCGTCCGAGGCGCGAATTAGGTACTGCATGAACAGCGGCCGCTCTTCAGTGCGCACATCATCGCCGAGTCGTCTTCTTTCTGAAAGGCTTTGACCTTGGCGCCGGGCTCGACGACGATGACGCTCATCGGCCGGCAAGCCAACTCCCGGCCACGCGCAAAAATCGCCGCGATGATGCGATTGGCTTGCTCCAGGGTGATCATGCTCATAGGGCCTCCTGCGGTAGGCGCCAAAATTGTTGGCTGTTCAGGTTTACTGTGAAAGAATATTCACCACAGAGACACAGAGTTCGCCGAGTTCGAAGATCTTTTAACAAACACTCTTGACTCCGCGCCCTCAGCGCCTCCGCGGTGAATCTCTTTCCGATCAGCCTAGCGAAACAGCACCGCCGCCAACTCGGAGCGATATTTGTCGGTGAGCGGATCGTCCGAGCCGAGCACTTCGAAGATTTGTACCATCGCTTTGCGCGCGCCGTCGTCTTTGAACTTGCGGTCGGCCTTGACGATGGCGAGGAACTCGACCAACGCCGCTTGGTAA
>JAERMN010000643.1:2459-4494 GCA_016844625.1 Deltaproteobacteria bacterium | reverse complement strand
CCGTCGGTCGATGTCATCACCGGCCTGATCAAGGCTAATTTTCCGGCGCGAATTTCCTTCCAGGTCACCTCCCGCATCGACTCGCGGACGATTCTCGACTCCATGGGCGGCGAGAAGCTGCTCGGTAATGGTGACCTGCTCTTTTTACCGCCCGGCACGGCGCGCTTGACCCGCGTCCACGGCGCCTTCGTTTCCGACCAAGAAGTGCGCAAGGTGATGAACTTCATCAAGGCCCAAGGCCGGCCTAATTATCGCCCCGAAGTGCTCGAGGCGAGAAAAGAGACCGAAGCTGCCGCGTTGGCGGACGAAGAATACGACGAGATGTACGATCAGGCGCTGGCGATCGTCACCGAAACCCAGCAAGCGTCGATCTCTATGGTTCAGCGCCGCTTGCGTGTAGGATACAATCGCGCCGCCCGGATGATTGAGCAGATGGAACGCGACGGCGCGATCGGCCGGGCCGACGGCGCCAAACCAAGAGAAGTGTATGCGAGAAAACTCGATGAAGACTAGATTAGCGTTCGGCTTGGCCATTGCCGCAGGCTCCGCCGTTTTGGCGCTGAGCGAAACTCCCTTAAGCATCGCCGCTGATAGCAACCCAGCCGATGCCGTCGTCGATGCCTTGCAAAAAAGCTACGACGCGACCAGCGACTTTATCGCCGATTTCCGTCAAGAAACCGAAGTTAAAACTCTTAACCGCACGATGAAAGCGGGCGGCAAGCTAACTTTTAAGCGTCCCGGCAAGATGCTATGGCGCTACGACGAGCCGAAAAACCAGTTTGTCTTAACCGACGGCAAGCATCTTTATTTCTATCAGCCGGACCAGAACCAAGTGATTAAGAGTCCGCTTAAGAATGCCTTTCGCGGCGACATTCCACTTTCGTTCCTGCTTGGCCTGGGCAATTTGAAAAAAGATTTCAACGCTACGCTCAAATCCAGCGACGATAGCCAAAATATCTTGCGCCTCGAGCCTAAAGGCGAAGCCGGCGGCTTTGGTGAAATCCTCGTCGGCGTGAGCAAGTCCTCTTCCGACATCGTCTGGGTTAGCGTGCGCGACGCCGCGAGCAACTTGACCACGCTACGCTTTTCCGCCATGCGCAAAGGCGTCGGCGTCAATGACTCGCTGTTTCAAGTAAAAGTTCCCAACGGCGCCGATATCGTGGAGCTGGGGCAGTAACATTGGAAAATCGAAAAATCAGTATCGTCAGCTTAGGCTGCGCCCGTAACCTGGTCGACTCCGAGGTCATGGCCGGGCTGTTGCAACGAAACCATTACGAGATCGTCCAGGAACCCGCCGACGCCGAAGTCGTTCTGGTCAACACCTGCGGTTTCATCGGCGCCGCCAAAGAAGAGTCCATCGACACCATTATCGAAATGGGCCGGCTAAAGGATGAAGGAAAAGTAAAAAAACTCATCGTCGCCGGCTGCCTATCGCAGCGCTATCCCGAAGAACTCGCTAGTGAGCTTCCTGAAGTCGATTTATTTATTGGCACCGGCGAAGTGCCGCGCATTGTCGAAATCCTCCGCGAGCATGAAGTCGACCCCAGTCGACGCCAGCATATCGGCGTGCCGAGTTACATCTACGATCACGTCACGCCGCGGCTTCGCACCACGCCTTCGTACACGGCGTTTGTCAAAGTCTCCGAAGGCTGCGATCACAAATGCGCCTTTTGCATTATTCCGCAACTGCGCGGCCCGCACCGTAGCCGTTCGATCCAATCGGTGCTTGCCGAAGCCACGTCGCTCGCCAAAAGCGGCGTTAAAGAGATCAATCTCATCGCCCAGGACTTGACCGCCTACGGCCACGATCGCAAGGACGGCACGACCCTTTACGGCTTATTGCGCGAATTGGATCGAGTTCCCGATCTTGCCTGGCTTCGCTTACTCTATGCCTACCCGAACTTTCTCGACAAAGCCTTGCTCGACTTGATCCGCGACGGCGGTAAAATCTGTAAATATATCGATATTCCCCTCCAACATGTCAGCCGCTCCCTGCTCCAGCGCATGCGCCGCGGCAAAAGCGGCAGCGAGGTAC